>NZ_SMLD01000289.1:0-6459 GCF_004352805.1 Nonomuraea mesophila | reverse complement strand
GGGCGCGGTGGGGCGGGTGCTCTCGTCCCAGACGCGGACGTCGGTGAGCCGTACGCCGTCGTCGGGGGTGGGAGTGACGGGCAACGACGTGCCCGGCGAGTCGGCGGCGGCGCGGTCGTCGCCGGGCCGGACGGTGGTGCGTTCCGCGGCGACGAGTTCGCGGACGGCGGGGACGGTCTCCGCGGCGAAGCGCCGGATCAGGCCGGGGTCGCCGGTGAGGAGGAGGAAGACGCTGACGCCGTGGGTGAGGGCGAGCTCGGCGAGCTGGGCGGGAGGAAGCTCCTCTGCGAGGTTGAGCAGGCGGCGGATGTCGCGGGGCGAGCGGCCCGCCTCCTCGGCGGCCTCGTCGATGACGGCGTTGCCTTCGCCGATCTCGGCGATGCTCCGAAGATGGGGCAGTGAGGGCAGCCAGCCGTCGGCGAGCCGGCCGGTGAGGCGGAGCATGCGCGGTTTGTACGCGCCGAGCCAGATCCCGATGTCGTGAGCCGGACTCGGCCCTCGTCGCAGCCCTTCGACCTGGTGGTGCCGGCCGTCGAAGGTGAGGCGGCCGGGGGCGCCGGTGTCCCAGGCCGCGCGGATGATCCGGATGCCTTCCTCCAGCGCGTCCACGGCCTGGCCGGGAGGCAGGCCGGGCACCCCCATGGACGCGATGGCGTCCTGGCGTCCGCCGCTGCCGAGGGCGAGCTCGAAGCGCCCGTGGCTGAGCAGGTCGAGGCTGGCGGCGGCCTGGGCGAGCATGGCGGGCGGCCGCAGCGGCAGCGGGTGCACGTTGCCGGCCAGGCGGATGGTGCCGGTGGCGGCGGCCACGTACGAGAGCAGTGTCCAGGTGTCGAGAAGGGCCGGCTGGTAGGGGTGGTCCTGGAAGGTGACCAGGTCGAGCCCGGCCTGTTCGGCCAGCCGGGCGGCGGCCACGACGGCGTCCGCGCGCTGGGCGTGCGGCACGATGTTGGCGCCGAAGAGCAGGTCGTGACCGTAGTCGGGCATGAGGTGGGCTCCCGTGACCTTGTGGTGGGCTTCGCGACACGTGTGGCGACGAAGCAATTAGTACGAAATGCCCGACTTCTGTCAATCAGGGTCGTGCCGAGGTTCTGACGAGACGGCTCATACGGATGCACGGCCGTCAGGGGAAGACCTCGGAGAGGAACGTCACCAGCGCCGCGCTCACCTCCGCGGACCGCTCCAGCGGGGGCAGATGACCCGTGTCCGGCAGGTCGAGCCGGCGGGCGCCCGGGATGCCCGCGGCGAGCAGGCCGGACACCTTCTGGATGCCGGGCACGTCCGCCAGGCCGTTGATCACCAGGGTCGGCGCGGCGATCTCGGACAGGCGGGTGGCCGCCGGCGGGTCGAGCAGGCGTTCGGCCGGCCGGGGGCCGGACCACGAGCGTTCGAACACCAGCCGGCACATCTCCACCGCCGCCGCCCACACCTCGCCGGACAGGGCGTCGCGGCCACGGTCAGGGCCGGCGACCTGCCACAGCGTGTGGGCCTCGGCCATCGCACGCACGTCGGCGGGATCGACGCGATCCGCGGTGCCGGCGCGGTAGCGGGCCAGCCGGTCGGCCGGCACCGAGCTGTGCACGCGCTCGCGGGCCTGGTCGAGCATCTCCTGCGGCCACTGGTGACCGGCCAGGCCCGAGCCGATCAGGACGAGCCCGGCGACCCGCGAAGGGGCGGTGAGCGCGGCCTCCACGGCGTACGCGCCACCCATCGAGGAGCCGATCAGGGCCGCTCGCTCGATCCGCAGGGCGTCCATGACGGCGAGCAGGTCCTCGTGGTGGCAGACCTCGCCGTCGGCGTCGCCGGACCGGCCGTGACCGCGCAGGTCGTAACGGACCACACGGTGGCGCCGCGCCAGCGCCGCGAACTGGTGGTCCCACATGCGCATGTCGGCCACCGCCGCATGCAGCAGCACCACGGTGCCCGCGGGCTGCTCGGGACCGGCTTCCTCCCAGGAGATCGCGACGTCGCGAGCCTTCACCATGCGGTGGACACTAACGCGGGACGGTGCGGGGGAACGCCGCCGTTCGCCACCGGCGCAGCGGGGAACGGCTCCGCAGGGGGAGGATCATCCCCCTGACGGGGGAGCTCCGGCGGCGGCCCCGTCGGCAGAGTCGATGCCATGAGAATCGTGATGGCGGGTATCGCATGGACCGGCTTGTACGTGGCGTCGAAGGTCGTCTACGCCCTGGAGGGCAGGCTGGGCGTCACCGGCGGGCCGCAGGTGTCCCCGGACAGCTACGCCGCGTACGGGCCTGGCGAGGTGGCGCTGGCCCAGTGGGGCAACGTGGCGTCCGGGGTGGTGATCATGGCGATCCTGCTGGCGGGACGGATCCGGTTCACGAGGCGCCTGCCGTACCTGGTGGTGCTGGGGCTGCACGGGGTGTGCACGGCGGTCGCCGCCGTGGGGGCGGTGGGGATGACGGGCGGCGCGCTGCTGACCGGCCGCGGAGGCGCGGTCTTCGGCGCCTACTGCGCCGTCTGGGCGGTGCTGCTGTTCCTGGCCACACGTGACGTACGCCGCAGGCAGCACACGCGGCCGGAGCAGCGGGCGAAAAGCAGTGGCCGCGCCCCCGCCCCTCATCGGAGAATCGCAGGCGTCCAGGAACGGTGACACCGGATGGAGAGGGGTCCGTATGCGCACCTGTGAGGTCATCGCCACCGCTTCGAGGCGAGGGCACGAGACACCTCACTGAGCGGGGCCCCGCTCATCGCGCCGCCGCGCCGGCGATGCGATGCGCATCCCCTGCCGGCACGAGGCCGCCGGATCCTGTCCGGCGCCTGAGGCTCCTCGCCTGGAGCGGTCGCACGCGCACACGACCGTTTTCCTCCCGTCCGAGGAGCTCTTTTGCCTGCCCTCAGCTCCGCGCGTCCCGGCGCGGATTTCAGCCGTCCCTGCGACGGCGTCCCCGTCATCCATCCGGCCTTCTTCCCGCTCGCCACCGGCCCGGCCCTCGCATCCGCCGGGGTGGGGGAGCGGTGAGCGGGGCCCTGCTTCCCCGTGAGCTCAGAGCCGGGCTCGACCGGGAACTCGCCCGCTACCCGGCGCGTGACCTGGCGGAGGCGGCGGCGCGGCTCAGCGAGCGTTACCGCGCGGGCGCCGGAGGCGTGCACCTGCGCGGCGAGACCGACGTCGCCGCCTACGCCGCCGTGCGCATGCCCGCCACCTACGCCGCCACCGCCGCCGCACTGCACCGGGCGGCGGTGCCCGGTTTCCTGCCCCGCAGGCATCTCGACGTCGGCGGCGGCACCGGGGCGGCGATCTGGGCGGCGGCCGGCGCCTGGCCGTCCATCAAGGAGGTCACCGTCGTCGAACGCGACCCCCATGCCATCGACCTCGGCCGCCGCCTGGCCCGCGCCTCGCCGGCCCTCCGCGGGACCACGTGGCGGCGGGCGTCCGCCGGCCCCGGTCTCGACCGGCCCGCGGCCGACCTGGTCACCATGGCGTACGCCCTGGGCGAGCTCCCCCCGGAGCAGCGCCCGGCGGCCCTGCGCTGGCTGGCCGCGGACGCCGCCATGGTGGTCATCGTCGAGCCCGGCACCCCGGCCGGCTACGCCACCATCGCCGCGGCGCGGGAGGTCCTGGCGGCGCACGGCCTGAGCATCGTCGCCCCCTGCCCTCACGACGGCCCCTGTCCGATCCGCCAGGGCGAGGACTGGTGCCATTTCTCGGTACGTCTGCCCAGGAGCGCCCTGCACCGCAGGGTCAAGGCGGGCACTCTCGGCTTCGAGGACGAGAGGTTCTCCTACGTGGCCGCCACGACGATGAGGTGGCCGAGGGCCGGCGCCAGGGTCCTGCGGCACCCGGGAAGGCGCAAGGGCATGGTGTCCCTGCGGGTGTGCACGGACGAGGAGTCGGTACGCGACGTGACGGTGTCCAGACGGCAGGGAGAGCTCTACCGGCTGGCCAGGGACACCGGCTGGGGCGACGCCTGGCCGCGTACCGGTGAGGAAGGGGACGAGCCGCCCTGAAGCGGCGCTCGGGGCGAAACTGGCGTTCACGGAGCAGTGAGAGACGGGTAGCGGTCGGCAATATCAGGAAAGATCCGGTACCAGTCGGCCAGGCACGCCATGCTGGTGGGGTGCAGACGACTGACCTCCTTCACGCCTTTTACGCCCGGCGCCTGCGCCGGCAGGTCATGGCGGGCCCCCTTCCCGGCCACGTCGGCCTCATCATGGACGGCAACCGGCGCTGGGCCAAACAGAAGGGCCTGGCGCACCCGGGCCTCGGCCACAAAGCCGGCGCCGAGCACATCGCCGACGTCCTGTCGTGGTGCGAGGGACTGGGCATCAAGCATCTGACCGTGTTCCTCTGCTCGACAGAGAACCTCCAGCGCCGCGGCGACGAGGAGGTGACGTCGCTCCTGGGCGTGATCGAGCGCATGGTCGCCGACCGGCTCGACCGGCCCGACGCCCGCTGGCAGGTCCACGTCGCCGGGATGCTCGACATGCTGCCCGACACCACGGCCCGCACGCTCAAGAGCGCCGTCGAGGCGACCCGTACGTGCGCCACCGGCTTCCACCTCACCCTGGCCATCGGGTACGGCGGCCGCCAGGAGGTCGTCGACGCCCTGCGCGAGCTGCTGTACGAGCGGGCCGAGTCGGGGCAGTCCATGGTGGAGCTGGCCTCGACGCTGACCGTCGACGACATCACCCCGCACCTGTACACCGCCGGGCAGCCCGACCCCGACCTGGTCATCCGCACCAGCGGTGAGCAGCGGCTGTCGAACTTCCTGCTCTGGCAGTCGGCCTACTCCGAACTGTACTTCTGCGAGGCGTACTGGCCGGCCTTCCGCGAGATCGACTTCCTGCGCGCGCTGCGGAGCTTCGCGGCGCGGCAGCGGCGCTACGGCGGCTGAAACCCGGTTGCCCGGTGCGCGCCGGACTGCTGAGCTGTCCGGATGGATCCTGACGAGGTGCTGACCCTGTTCGACCGGCGGCTGCGGCAGGAGGCCCGCCCCGACGGGCCGGGGCGGCGGATCGAGCGGGCGGGCGGTGTGGTGCGCCAGACCGGCCCCTCGCACGGCTGGAACGGCGTGTTGTGGTCGGACCTCGACGAGGAGGGCGCCGACGCGGCGATCGCCGGGCAGGTGCGGCACTTCGGGGCGCTGGGGCTGGCGTTCGAGTGGAAGCTGTACGCCCACGACCGCCCCGCCGACCTCGGCGACCGGCTGCTGGCCGCCGGGTTCACCGCCGGGCCCGAGGAGACGGTCATGGTGGCCGAGGCCGCCACGATCGCGGCAGCGCCGCTCGCCCTGCCGGAGGGCGTCCGCCTGGCCCCGGTGACCACAGCCGACGGCGTGGACCTCATGGCCGGCGTCCACGAGCGCGCGTTCGGCACGGACGACGGCGACCCTCTCAGACGGCACCTCCTCGACGGGCTCGCGGACGGCACGCTCAACGCCGTGCTCGCCCTGGCCGGCGACGTGCCCGTCAGCGCGGCGCGGATGGACCTGTACCCCGGCACCGGCTTCGCCGGCCTGTGGGGCGGCGGCACCGTCCCCGGCCGGCGCGGGCGGGGCCTCTACCGCGCGCTGGTCGCCTGGCGGGCCAGGGAAGCGGTCGCGCGCGGCTACTCCTACCTGCAGGTGGACGCGTCCAGCCAGAGCCGGCCCATCCTGGAGCGGCTCGGGTTCACGCCGCTCACCACGACGACGCCGTACACACATAGTTGAATAAGCTGAAGGGTCACGTTTCGTCACCCGCGAGGAGCAGCAGTTGCCCGGAACGAACCCGCGCGAGCTCGGCCTGCTGGCCGACTGCGAGAGCTGCTTCGGGCTGTGCTGCGTGGCGCTGCCGTTCTCGGCCTCGGCGGACTTCGCGGCCGACAAGGACGCCGGGCAGCCCTGCCGCCACCTGCGCGACGACTTCCGCTGCTCCATCCATGACCGGCTCAGGCAGAGCGGCTTCGCGGGGTGCACGGTCTTCGACTGCTTCGGCGCGGGGCAGAAGGTCTCGCAGGTCACGTTCGAGGGCAGGAGCTGGCGGGAGGCGCCGGAGACGGCCCGGCAGATGTACACCGTGTTCCCGGTCATGCGGCAGTTGCACGAGCTGCTGTGGTATCTGGCGGAGGGGCTGGCGCTCGACACCGTCCGGCCCCTGCACGCGGAGCTGGCCCAGGCCCTCGCCGAGACCGAGCGCCTCACCCTGCTGGACGCCGGCGAGCTGGCCGGGCTCGACGTGGAGGCGGAGCGGGCGCGCGTCAACACGCTGCTGCTGAAGGTCAGCGAGCTGGTCAGGGGCGGGCGGGGCGGCAAGGACCGCAGGGGAGCCGACCTGATCGGGGCCCGTCTGGCCGGGGCCGACCTGCGCGCGGCCGGCCTGCGCGGCGCCTACCTCATCGGGGCCGACCTGAGGGGCGCCGATCTGCGCGAGGCCGACCTCATCGGGGCGGACCTGCGCGGGGCCGACCTGTCGGGCGCCGACCTCACCGGCGCGTTGTTCCTCACCCAGCCCCAGCTC
>NZ_SMLD01000288.1:0-6536 GCF_004352805.1 Nonomuraea mesophila | reverse complement strand
GCCGAGGGGCTGACCCGGCGCCTCGGCGCCGGACACCACACCTGAAACGACGCCGCCCCACCGCCGCCCCACCGCCGGCTCGCCGGCCGGGTCAGAGGTCGCCGGAGAGGCGTTCGACGCCGCGGAGCAGGGCGGAGTGGTCGAGCGAGCCGTCGCCGGACGCGTTGGCGGCGGCCACGAGCTGGGCGACCAGCGCGCCGAGCGGCAGCACCACCCCCGCCTCGCGGGCCGCCGACGTGACGATGCCCATGTCCTTGTGGTGCAGGGCGATGCGGAAGCCCGGCTCGAACGCGTGGTCCCGCATGTTGCCGCGCTTCTGGTTCAGCACCGCCGAGCCCGCCAGGCCGCCGCCGAGCACGTCGAGCGCCGCCTCCAGGTCCACTCCGTACGCCCGCAGGAACACGACCGCCTCGGCCAGCGCCTCGATGTTCGCGGCGACGATGAGCTGGTTGGCCGCCTTGACCGTCTGGCCAGCGCCGCTCGGCCCGACGTGCACGACGGTCCTGCCCACCGCGTCGAAAATCGGCTTGGCCGCGGCGAAGGCGTCGTCGTCGCCGCCCACCATGATGGACAGAGCGGCGTTTTTGGCGCCCGCTTCCCCTCCGGAGACGGGAGCGTCGAGATAGCGCAGGCCACGGGCGGACGCCTCCGCGGCCAGCTCGCGGGTGACGTCGGGCCGGATCGACGAGAAGTCGATGATCAGCGTGCCGGGCGCGGCGTGCGCGAACACGCCGTCATCGCCGGTCAGCACGGCCTGCACGTCCGGGGAGTCGGGCACCATGAGGGCGACCACGCCGGCTCCCGTCACGGCGTCGGCGATCGAGGCGGCCGCGCGGCCGCCCGCCTCGGTCAGGGCCCTGGTCTTCTCGGGCGAGCGGTTGTAACCGGCCACGGTGTGCCCGGCCCTGACCAGGTGCACGGCCATGGGGCTGCCCATGATTCCGAGGCCGATGAAGGCGATGGTGCTCACGACGTTCCTCTCCTTTGAAGCGCTCCGCGTGTCGATCCGCCACGCTGGTCTGCCTGTCTCGCCGGCTCTCTGCCGGCGCCGGTCCTTCAGGCGGCTCGGTCGGGGCGGGGGAGCCAGTCGAAGGCGCCGGGGCCGTCGGAGCGGTATTCGAGGCCGACATATCCGTCATATCCGGCTGCGTACACGTCAGAGATCCACTGCCGGAGCGGCAGCGAGCCCTCGCCCGGCGCGCCCCTGCCCGGAGCGTCGGCGATCTGTACGTGGGCGATGCGCCCGGCGTGCCGTTCGATGGCGGCCGCCACGTCGTCGCCGTTGACGGCCAGGTGGTAGAAGTCGGCCAGCAGCCCCACGTTGGGCACGTCGCCCAGCCGGTCGAGCACGGCCACCGCGTCGGCGGCCGTCAGCAGCGGATAGCGCGGCGCGCCGCTGACCGGCTCGACGAGCACGGTGCCGTCGACTCCGCGCGCGCAGGCCGCCAGCAGCTCCACCGCCAGGTCGTCCTGCTCCTTCGGATCGGCCCCTTCGACGCGGTTGCCGTACAGCGCGTTGAACGCCCGGCAACCCAGCCGCTCGCCGATGGCCGCCACCACGGGGATGTTGTCGAGCAGTTCGCGGGAGCGCTCAGGCCACGACACCAGGCCGCGGTCGCCGGCCGCCATGTCGCCCGCGAAGAAGTTGAGGCCGGTCAGCCGCACGCCCGCGTCCTCGACGGCGCGTACGAACGCGTCCACGTCACGGTCGGCGGGCACGGCCCGCGGCCACGGCCACCAGAACTCGACCGCCGTGAATCCGTCGGCGGCCGCCGCGGCCGGGCGGTCGAGCAGGGGCAGGTCGGTGTAGAGGATCGAGCAGTTGACGGTCCAGCTGGTCACATGAGCTCCTACGCGGTGGCCTCTCCTGACCGCTCGCGGCGCAACTGGCCGAGCAGGCGGCCCTGGGCCTGGTCGAGATGGTGGGCGAGGCGCTGCTGGGCCCGCTCGGGGTCGCCGTCGCCGATCGCCTTGAGAATGTCGTCGTGCTCGTGCACCACGTTCATCGGGTGCGTGGTCCTGTGGGCCTGGAACTGGCCCATCGTCAGGTGCACCTCGCCGAGGATCACCTCGTGCATGCGTGACAACCGCCGGCTGCCCACGGCCGCGACCAGCGCGGAGTGGAAGGCGATGTCGGCCTCCACCTGGCTGGCGAAGGCCATGTCGCCGGCCGCCGCCTTCATCGCCGCCTGCGCGCGGGCGGCGCCCTGCGGCACGGTGGCGCTGCGGGCCAGCACCGCGACCGCCGCGCGTTCGACGGTCTCGCGGCTGAAGTAGAGGTCGCGGATGTCGTCCTCGTCGAGCTTGGGGACGACCGCGGTCTTGTGGGTGGTGCGGCGCAACAATCCGAGCGCGGTGAGCCGTTCCAGGCACGCCTTGGCGGTGGGTCGTGCGACGCTGTACTCGCCGGCGATGCGGATCTCGGTGAGCTTCTCCCCCGGCGCGATCTCGCCGTTGACGATGCGCTTGCGCACGGACTCGTAGAGCGCTTCCGTCAGAGACGAAGGTCCGAGAGAAAAGCTGGTCTGGCCGTCCAAAGGACCCCTCCCAAGGATCACCGAACGCAGAGCAGAATCGTCAGACAAGTATACTAGCTTCAGTACCCGGCCGCCTTGTCGACGACGTTGCGCAGCGGCTCGCCCCGGGCGAACCTCCCCACGTTGTCGAGCATGATCCGCACCCCGCGGCGGGCGGTCTCCCGCGTGGTGGCGCCGTTGTGCGGGGTGACGATGACGTTCGGCAGCGTCCAGAACGGGCTGTGCGGAGGAAGCGGCTCCACGCCGTGCGCGTCCAGCCCGGCCCCCGCGATCTCGCCCCGCCGCAGCGCGTCGAGCAGCGCGTCGTCGTCCGCGATGCCGCCGCGCGAGACGCAGACGAAGCACGCCGTACGTTTCATCGCGGCGAAGGCGGCCCGGTCGAAACGCCCCGAGGTGGCCGGCGTGAGCGGCGCCGTGACCACCACGAAGTCGCTCGTGGCCAGGAACCGGTGGAAGTCGTCCTGGCCGAACAGCTCGTCCACGCCCGGCGCGGGCACGCCGGTCCTGCGGCGCATGCCGAGCACCCGCATGTGGAACGCCTTCGCCTTGGCCGCGAGGTCGAGCCCCGCGTTGCCCAGCCCGTAGAGGCCGACGGTCGCGCCCGCCAGCTCGCCGTGCGTGTGGCGGTCCCAGCGGCGCTCCGCCTGCGCGCGCTGCCAGCGGGGGACGTCCCTGCTGAGCATGAGCATCAGCAACATCGCGTGCTCGGCCAGCGGGACCGCGCCGTTGCCCGCGGACGAGGTGAGCGTGACGTCGCTGTCGAGCAGCGCGCCCGACAACACGCCGTCCACGCCGACGGCCGGGCTGTGCACCCAGCGCAGCCTGCGCGCCCTGGCCAGCAGGGCGTCCGGCACGCGGCCGACGACGGCGTCCGCCTCCTCGATGCCCTCGGCCAGGTCCGCCCCGAACGTGACGCTCGCCCGCGGGGCCGCCTCGCGCACGCCGCGGCGCACGTCCTCGTCGTGGTCACCGGTGAACAGAATCCTCATTTGAGCCCCGTCGTGGCGATGCCGCGGATGAGCTGCTTCTGGGCGACGGCGAAGAAGATGAGCACCGGCAGCAGCGACACCAGCGACATCGCGAACAACATGCCCACGCCGCCCTGCGACTCGGAGTCGACCATGGAGTTGAGCGCCACCGGCACCGTGAACATCTTCGGCGACGTGAGATAGATCAGCGGCACGAAGAAGTCGTTCCACGTCCAGATGAACGTGAAGATCGTGGTGGTGACGAGCGCGGGCCGCATCAGCGGCAGGATCACGTACCAGAAGGTGCGGAACGGCCCCGAGCCGTCGATCCAGGCCGCGCGGTCGAGGTCGCGCGGGATGGTCCTGATGAACTGCACCATCAGATAGATGAAGAACGCGTCGGTGGCCAGGAACTTCGGCACGATCAGCGGAAAGTAGGTGTTCACCAGGTCGAGCTGCGAGAAGAAGATGTACTGCGGGATCACCAGCACGTGCATCGGCAACATCACCGACACCAGCGTGATCGCGAGATAGACGCCGCGCATCCTGAACTCCAGCCTGGCCAGCGCGAACGCCGTCAGCGAGCAGGAGAACAGGTTGCCGGCGATCGCGCCGACGGTGACGAGCAGCGAGTTGAGGAAGAAGACCGAGAAGGGGCGGTTGAGCGCGTGCCAGCCCTCGACGAAGTTGTCGAAGGTGATCTCGCTGGGGATGAGCCCGGGTTCGGTGAGGACGAGGTGGTCCGGCTTGAGCGAGCTGACGATCATCCAGACCAGCGGATAGAGCATCAGCAGCACGAACGCGCCGAGGCCGAGGTGTTTGAGCAGGTCGCGGCGGACGCGCCGCCGCGCGGCCGCCCGTGATCCGGTACGCGCGGAGTCGAGGGTCGCGGTCGTCATCAGTCGTCTCCGTAGAAGACCCAGTACTTCGACAGGACGAAGTGCACGGCCGTGATCAGGCAGATCGCGGCCATCAGCACCCACGCCAGCGCGGAGGCGTAGCCCATGTCGAAGTTCGTGAATCCCTGCTGGTAGATGTAGAGCGTGTAGAACAGCGTCGAGTTGGCCGGGCCCCCGGTGCCGCCGCTGACGACGTGGGCCTGGGTGAAGCTCTGGAAGGCGCCGATCGTCTGCAGGATCACGTTGAAGAAGACGATCGGGGTCAGCAGCGGGATCGTGACGCCGGTGAACTGCCGGACGACGCCGGCGCCGTCGACCCTGGCGGCCTCGTACAGCTCCTCGGGGATCTGGCGGAGGCCGGCGAGGAAGATGACCATCGGCGAGCCGAACGTCCACACGTTCAGCACGATGAGCGTCGACAGCGACAGGCTCGGGTTCTGCAGCCAGCTGCCCAGCTCCAGCCCGAAGAACGACAGCGCCCGGTCCATCAGGCCGTTGTCGCCGAAGACCTGCCGCCACAGGATCGCGACCGCGACGCTGGTGCCGAGCAGCGACGGGAGGTAGAAGGCGCTGCGGTAGAAGGCCAGACCGCGCAGCCCCCTGTCGAGGATGAGGGCGAGCAGCAGCGCGAAGCCGAGTTGCAGCGGGATGGAGACCAGGACGTAGACCAGCGTCACCCGCACGGCCGCCCAGAAGTACTCGTCCTCGACCATCCGCCGGAAGTTCGCAAGGCCGTTGAACTCCGGCGAGCTGAGGATGTTGTAGTCGGTGAAGGCGAGATAGAGGGAGGCGAGCAGCGGCACGGCCGTGACCAGCACGAGGCCGAGCCACCAGGGGATGAGGAAGACGTGCGCGGCGGCGCCCTGGCCGCGCGGCCTGCGTCTGGCTCGCGTGATCGGCACGAGGATCTCCTAACGCGCCCGCGTGATGCCGGCCTTGATCTCGTCCAGCAGCCGCGTGGCGCCGTCGGCGGTGCTCAGCCGGCCGAGTGAGATCTCCTCGCCGACCCTGGCCATGGCCGTACGCCAGGTGCTCGTGCCCGGGGGCGCCTCGAAGCGGGGGCGTCGCTCGGCCTCGCGGACGCGTTGCACGGCGGTGAGCATCTCCTTCTCGTCCCCGCTCGCCGTGTCGAGGGTCTGCTGGAAGACCTTGGGGTTGACCGGCGCGCCCATGGTCAGGCCGACGGTCTTCAGCATGGCCGGGTCGTTGGTGTTGTAGCTGACGAGTTTGCCGGCCGCCTCAAGGTTCCCCTCGTCGATGCCCTGATACATCGCCATCCGGGGGAAGTACAGGAATGGATGGCCGGCCTGCGCGTCCTTGGCCACCGGCATGTCGCGCAGCTTGAAGCGGTGGTCGGGGAACATCTTGGCCTCGTCGATGATGTGGTTGGAGTTGCCCACCTTGGCCAGCACCTTCTCGCCGACCAGCGCCCAGTCGGGGCCCATGCCCTCCTGCTCGCTGAGCGTCAGCACCGCTCCGGCCTTCTGCATCTTGTCCCACCAGTCGAACCAGGCGCGCACGCTGTCGGCGGTGAAGCCCGCGTTGCCGTCCTCGGTCCACAGTTGCTCGCCGCGCTGGCGCAGCCACGCCTCGAACCACATGTCGGCGTCGGCCTCGTACGGCATGCCCTTGCGCTTGCCGGAGTTGTCCTTGGAGTAGTCGATGAGGAAGGTCGCCCAGGCGTCCCAGTCGGCGTCGGCGGGCGGGAGGTCGACCTCGTCCTCCTCGACGAACGTCTCGTTGTAGCGCATGACGGGGACGAAGACGCCGAACGGCATGGTGTTGAGCTGCCCGCCCAGTTTGAACGAGTCCAGCTCCTCCTGGGAGTAGTCGGACAGGTCGAGCGTGGGGATGTCGTCGAGGCGGCGGTAGAGGTTGCTCATGTTGTAGGTGAGCACCTGCGCCGAGGCGATCCAGAAGATGTCGGCGACGTCGCGGGCCGCCATCTGCGTCGTCATGCGCTCCTGGAAGGCGGAGTACTCGGCGAACTCCGGCTCGACCTGGATGCCCGGGTTCTTGCCGGAGAACTCCTTGAGGGCCTTGGTGTAGTTCTGCTGCCGGATGGTGTTGCCCCACCAGGCGTATCTCAACGTGGTGCCGCCGCCCCCGGAGTCCCCGCCGCATGCCGCGAG
>NZ_SMLD01000287.1:0-6637 GCF_004352805.1 Nonomuraea mesophila | reverse complement strand
CTCCCCGCCACGCTCCCCGCCACGCTCCCCGCCACGCTCCCCGTCAGGCCTCCGCGCAGGTCCGGCGTCCGGGTCACCCGCAGCCGTCCGTCGGAGCGGTGCGAGCGCGTCGCGGGCACCTCCACGTCGAGCGCCGCGAGCAGCCTGTTGGCCAGCTCGGCCACCGCCGCGGGCACCCGGTAGCCGGTGGTCAGGGCGATGATCCGGGCGTCCGGCCTGCCGAGCAGCTCCATGCGCTCCCGCCAGGAGGTGGCCGCCCACGGCGTGGTGCCCTGGGCGAGGTCGCCCAGCACGGTGAGCGAGCCGTGCGCGCTGCGCCGCGCCACCGCCCGGCACTGCATGGGCGACAGGTCCTGGGCCTCGTCCACGATGACGTGCCCGTAGCCGGCCGGGCGCTCGACCAGCGCGGAGAGCTCGTCGAGCAGCACCAGGTCGGCGGCCGACCATGTGGCGCTCCTGACGCTGCGGGGCTTCCTGTCCCAGGTGATGGCGGCGCGCTCGGCCTCCGACAACACGCCGGCGGCCGGGTCGGGGCCGGCCCCCGGGCCGCGCAGCAGCTCGTACAGGACCTCCACCGGTTTGACGGTGGGCCAGAGCACGTCCAGCGACGCGGTGACACCACGGCCGATCTTGCGCAGCCAGGCGGCGTTCGGAGTCCGGCCGCGGCTCTCGGCCTGCCGCCTGATCGACTCGACGATCCTCGCGCGTACGCGTTCCCGCCCCACGGCGTACGGGAGCGACTCGCGCCGGGTGTCGTCCACGAAGCGGCGCAGTGCGTCCTCGTGCACCCGCCACCGGTAGGAGCCGTCGGGCACCACGACCGGCTCGGCCGGTTCGGCGATGCGTCCGTACAGTGCTCTGCGCAGCACCGTCGCCATGCGGGCGTCGTGCTTGACGGCGGCGGCCTCCTCACTGTCGGCCGCGGTGACGGGCACCGTGCCGAGCAGGTGCTCCAGCGTGGTCTGCTCGACGTCCACCTCGCCGAGCGCGGGCAGGACGGCGGAGATGTAGCCGAGGAAGGCCCGGTTCGGGCCGAGCACCAGCACGCCCGAGCGTTCGAGGCGCCGGCGGTGCGCGTACAGCAGGTAGGCGGCCCGGTGCAGCCCGACCGCGGTCTTGCCGGTGCCGGGCGCGCCCTGGACGCAGATCGAGGTGTCCAGGTCCGCGCGTACGAGGTCGTCCTGCTCGGGCTGGATGGTGGCGACGATGTCGCGCATGGGCCCCACGCGGGGGCGTTCGATCTCGGCGGCGAGGATCTTGCTCTCGCCCTCCTCGCCCTGCCCGAGCCGCTCGTCCTCGAAGCCCGTCAGCGTGCTGCCGGACCAGCCGAAACGGCGGCGCACCGCGACGCCCTGGGGGTCGCCGGCGCCGGCCCGGTAGAAGGTCCGCGAGACGGGCGCGCGCCAGTCGACCACGAGGGGCGGGCCGCCGGGCTCGCCGGCGATGTGGCGCCTGCCGATGTGGTACGCGCGGCCGCGGTGCTCGGCCGAGCCCGGCCCGAAGTCGAGCCGGCCGAAGAACGGCGGCCCGTCCGGCTCCTCCTCGAGCTCCTTGGCCAGGCTCTTGAGGTGGTGTCCCAGCCGTTCCGCGCTGTAGCGGTCGCCGGCCACCGTCTCACCGACGATCACGTTCTCGCGCGCCCCCCGCACCATCCTGCGTAGTCCGGCCCTGCACTCTTCGACGTACTGCCGCTCGTCGTCGAGCGTGCCCATCACGCCTCCCGAAACTGTTAACTCGGTCAAAAGGTTAACCAGGTTAACACTTGGTAGGGTGGACGCATGACGGGACTGCGAGAGCTGCAGCGGCAGCGGGTGCACGAGGCCATCTCGACGGCTGCCATCGCGCTGTTCCTGGAACGCGGCTTCGACGAGGTGCCCGTCACCGAGATCGCCGCGTCGGCCGGCGTGTCGAAGCCGACGCTGTTCAAGTACTTCCCGACGAAGGAGGACCTCGCCCTTCACCGCATCGCCGACCACCGGGGCGAGGCGGCGCGCGTGGTGCGGCGGCGGGCGGAGGGCGAGGGGGCGGTGCAGGCGCTGCGCCGGCACTTCCTCGACGGGCTGGCCCGGCACGACCCCGTCACCGGGCTCAACGACGACCCCGAGGTGGTGGCCTACCACCGGATGGTGTTCTTCACGCCGAGCCTGGCGGCGCGGCTGCTGCAGCACATGGCCTCGGAGGAGCGGGCGCTGGCCGAGGCGCTCACCGAGACGGCCGACGACCTCACCGCGAGCCTGCTCGCCGGCCAGGTGCTCGCCACGCAGCGGGTGCTGGCCCGGCGCACCTGGGAGCGGCTGGCCGGGGGGCGGCCGTTGCGGGAGGTCGAGGTCGAGGCGGTGCGGGCGGCCGAGCGGGCGTTCTCCCTGCTGCCCGAGCTCTGACCGGCAGCCCGCACGCTTCAGCAGCCCGCACGCTTCAGCAGCCCGCACGGGCCCGGCCACCTGCACGGGCCCGGCTCAGCCAGGAGTGTCCTGTGCGGGGGCGCCAGCCAGGTCTCGTGCAGGTGCAGCCAGCGAAGGCCGGGCTCGCGCAGGAACACCACCGTCGCCCGGCGCCCCTGCGTGGCCGGGGACGGCGTGTTGTTCCCGCTGGGAGCCGTCGTGTGCCACTCCTCGTACGTCGCCACCAGGAGATCGCCCGAACCGGCCACCACGCGGACGTCGCGGATGGTGATCCTGAGGTGCGGCGCGCTGCCGTGGGAGCCCTCGACCCAGGCCCGCACCTGCTCGCGCGCCATCGCCACCCCGTCGGGACCGACCAGGGTGAAGCCCGGCGCGAGAGCATCGGAGAACGCCGCGAACCCCGCCCGGTCCGCCGCCCCGGTCAGCCACCCCTCGATCACCTGGTGCTGGCGGATCACCTCGCGCTCGGCGTCCGTCATGACAGCCCCCGCGCGGCGATCCAGTCACCCAGCGGCGTGAGAGGGACGCCGAGCCGCTCCCCGGCGTCATGGGCGGTGGCGAAGAAGCCGTCCGTGTCGCGGATCCACCGGTAGGTGGCGGCGACCCCCGCAGCCGCCGGCGCGCCCGCCATCCGCGCCAGGCCCGACTCGAACGCGTCCACGTCCAGTTCTTCGTACCGCACTTCCGGCCCGAACGCCGCCGCGAGCTCATCCCCCGTCAGCGCCTGCGGCCCGCCCACGTCCAGCGTGAGCCCGTCCAGCCCGTCGCGGGTCAGCGCCGCCGCCGTCGCCGCGCCCAGGTCGTCGTGCGTCAGCCACGGTACGGCGACCCGCGCGGGCACCGGGTAACGCAGCACGCCCGCACTCGCCAGCGGCCCGCTCACCCAGGGCGCCAGCAGGTTGTCCGCGTACAGGGGCGGGCGCAGCACCACCACCGGCACCCCGCTGTCCAGCAGCGCCGCCGCCGCGGCCCTGCGCGTGTCGAACGCGGCCACCCCCGTCTCGCCACCGCTGCGGGGCTCGGGCAGCCGGTTGCCCGTGGTGAACACCAGCCGCCGTACCCCACCGGCCCGCGCGCCGCCGATCACGTGGCGCACGTAGGCGGAGACCGTGGCGGGGTCGAACTCCATGGGCAGGACCACCGACGCGTGCGTCACCCCGTCGAACGCCTCCTTCACCCGCACGGCGTCGCCGAGGTCGCCGGGGAAGTGCCGTACCCCTTCGGGGACGTTCGCGGTGCGGGAGAAGCCGCGGACCTCGTGCCCGTCCGCGGCCAGCCGGCGGGCGACGGCGCCGCCCTGGGCGCCAGAGGCGCCGATCACCAGGAATCTCATGGGGTCCATCTTTCCGGCGCGTGGCCGTACGCTCTATAAAGGATTGTCTCGTGAGGATTAAGGATCGTCCGGTGGATGGTGACCTGCTGAGCGAGCTGCTGGGGCCGCTCCGCCTGCGCGGGGTGTTCCGCAGCCGCTGGACGGCCCGCGCGCCGTGGGGCGTGACGGGCGAGCGGGAGAGCTGCGCCCTGCTGCACTACGTCAGCGAAGGCACGTGCACGGTGGAGCTGCCCGGGGCCGAGCCGGTGGTGCTGGGCGAGGGAGAGCTGTCCGTCTTCCCGCACGGCGCCGGGCACCGGCTGGGCGACGCGCCCGGCAGCCCGGCGGTGCCGCTGGACAGCCTGCTCCCCGGGCGGGAGCCGGGCCTGATGCGCAGGGTGTCGATCGACGGTCCCGGGCCGCCGGCCGCCATACTCTGCGGCGGGCTGCACTACGACGCGGCCGCCGCGTCCCCGCTCTACCGCGCGCTGCCGCAGCTGCTCGTGCTGGACCGCGCGGCGATCGCCGGTGAGCCGCTGCTCGGCGACATGCTGGAGCGGCTGGCCGGCGACTGGGACGGCGGGGAGGCCGGGCGGGAGATCGTCGCGCTGCGCGCCTTCGAGCTGGCCTTCGTGCTCGCCCTGCGCGCGGCGCTGGCCAGTCTGTCCGAGTCCGAGCCGATCCTGCGCGCCCTGCGGCATCCGGCCATCGGGGCGGCGCTGCTGGCCGTGCAGACCAGGTTCGCCGAGCCGTGGACGGTGGAGTCGCTGGCCGAGGAGTCGGGCCTGTCGCGCTCGGCGTTCGCGGCGGCGTTCCGCGACCTCGTCGGCGAGGCGCCGATGCGGCACCTGACCGCCCGCAGGATGCAGGAGGCCGCGCGGCTCCTCGCGGGGAGCACCCTCCCGCACAGCCGGATCGCGCGGCGCGTCGGTTATCAGTCGACGGTTGGATTTCACCTGGCTTTCAAGCAATGGCATGGTTTGACGCCCGGTGAATTCCGCAAGAACGCCGACGTCCTCGCAGGTGAGAAGGGTTTCTGGTAGATATCATGACCGCCCCTTGACCTTGTACGGCATCAAGGCGACGCGGGATATCGCGAGCCGGGCTCTTACCTGAAAGGACTGATCTGTGAGCGGATTCCCCCTGCCCATCGTCGGCTACGGGAACGGATTGGACGGTGACGTTCAGTGACAGGCGGAGTGTGGTCCCGCGGATGGGCCCGCGGATGGGCCCGCGGATGGGCCCGCGGATGGGCCCGCGGATGGGCAGGGGCGCGTTCGGTCCTGCCCGAGAGCGCCGCGCTGGCCGCCATGGGCCGCAGCCCCCGTCGTGACCTGCTCGCCGGCCTCACCGTGGCGATCGTGGCGCTGCCGCTGGCGCTCGGGTTCGGCATCTCCTCGGGAGCAGGAGCGGCGGCGGGCCTGGCCACCGCCGTGGTCGCCGGAGCGCTGGCCGCGCTGTTCGGCGGGTCCGACGTGCAGGTGACCGGGCCGACCGGGGCGATGACGGTGGTGCTCGTGCCGATCACGCACGCGTACGGCATGCCCGGTGTGCTGACGGTCGGCCTGATGTCCGGCGTGCTGCTGCTCGCCCTGGCCCTGTCGCGCGCGGGCCGCTACATCGCGCTCGTGCCCGCCCCCGTCGTGGCGGGCTTCACCGTCGGCATCGCCCTGGTCATCGGCCTGCAGCAGATCCCCCACGCCCTGGGCGTGCCCGCCCAGGGAGGCGCGACGGTCGTCGTCGCCGCCTGGCACGCCCTGGCGCAGTTCCTCGCGGAACCGCACTGGTGGGCCATGTGCGTCACCGTGGCGGTCGCCGCGGCGCTCATCGTGGGCGCGAGCCTGTGGCCTGCCGTGCCGTTCTCGCTGCCGGCCGTGGCCGCCGCCACCGTCGTCGCCGAGCTGGCCGAGCTGCCGCTGGCCAGGATCGGCGACCTGCCCGCCGGACTGCCCGCGCCGTCGCTGGAGTTCCTCGACCCCCGGACGCTGCCGTCCCTCGTCGCGCCGGCCGTCGCGGTGGCCGCCCTGGCGGCGCTGTCGACCCTGCTGTCGGCCGCCGTCGCCGACGGCATGACCGGCGCCCACCGGCACGACCCCGACAAGGAGCTGTTCGGCCAGGGCCTGGCCAACCTCGTCGCCCCGCTGTTCGGCGGGATCCCGGCCACGGGCGCGATCGCCCGCACCGTGGTCAACGTCCGGGCGGGCGCGAGGTCGCGGCTGGCTGCGCTGGCGCACGCGGCCGTCCTCGCCCTCATCGTCTACTGCGCGGCCGAGCTCGTGTCGGGCATTCCGCTGGCCGCGCTGGCCGGCGTGCTGGTCGCCACGGCGATCCGCATGGTGGAGGTCGGGGCGCTGCGGGCCATGGTCCGCTCCACCCGTGGCGACGCCGCGGTCCTCGTGCTGACCGCCGTCGCCACGCTCGCGCTCGACCTGGTGGTCGCCGTCGTCCTCGGCCTGGTCGTGGCCGGAGCGCTGGCCCTGCGGGCCGTCGCGAGGAACGCGCGCCTGCACCAGGAGCCGCTCCGCCGCGACCTGCACCCCGTGGCCGAGCACGCCCTGCTCACCGAGCACATCGTCACCTACCGCCTCGACGGGCCGCTCTTCTTCGCCGCGGCCCACCGCTTCCTGCTGACCCTCTCCGAGGTGAGCGGCGTGTCCGTGGTGGTGCTGCGCATGTCGCGCGTCACCACCATCGACGCCAGCGGGGCGCTCGCCCTCGCCGACGCCATCGAACAGCTCGAGCGCCGCGGCATCATGGTGTACGTCTCCGGCATCCCCGACCGCCACCACCAGCCGCTGGAGGCACTCGGGGTGGCCGGCCGCCTGACCCGCGCCGGCCAGGTCTTCCCGACGACCGGCGAGGCCATCACGGCCGCTCGCGACCGCCTCCACCACACCGGCGTCCTCCCCGGCCTGGCCGGCTG
>NZ_SMLD01000286.1:0-6638 GCF_004352805.1 Nonomuraea mesophila | reverse complement strand
CCCCCGCACCCGGTGAGCACGAGCAACGCCAGCATCGCCCGGTAGGCGGTGTCGGAGTGCGGCGTCTCCAGCCGCCCCGGCACGATCACGCACCCGCCGCCCGTCTTCTCCGCCGTCACACCCAGCTCCCGGGCGATCTTCACCGTCCGCGACGCGGCCACCCCGGTGCAGGCCTCCTGCCAGGCCGGCGTGTATGGCTCCGCCCGGTCGTCGTAGCCGCGCGGCCACACGCCCGGCAGCCGCGGCCTGGCCACCCCGTAGACGGCCAGCAGCAGGTCGAACACGGTCGTCACCAGCTCGCCGCCGTCACGCAGCACGGGCACGCCGCGCCGCAGCACCCCCGGCCCGTCGTCGAAGCGGGGCAGCAGCACCTCCACGGCCTCGCCGCCGTACACGCTGAGCCGGTCGCAGGCGCCGCCCGTCAGCCCGCCGGGCACGTACGCCTCCTCGCGGTCGCGCAGCCGTACCAACAGGGGCAGGTCGGTGTGCTCCATCGCCTGCCCGGCGAACGGCGTGCGGTCGAGGAAGAACTCCTTGAGCAGCACGTGCCCCATGGCCATGGCCAGCGCGCCGTCCGTTCCCGGCCGTACGACCAGCGTCTCGTCGGACAACCGCGTCGGATGCGTGCCGATCGCGACCACCTTCTGCCCCTTGTAGCGGCCGGCGATCACCCAGGGGGTGTCCGCCGAGCGTACGAGCCGGTTGTTCTCCCCCCACAGCAGCACGTACGCCGCCCGCGCCCAGTCCTCGGCGCGCGAAGGACCGGCGAAGCGCGGTCCCAGCACCTGCTCGGGGGCGCACGGGTGCTCGGTCAGCACCGCCCCGCCGAGCTCGCCGACGAGCCGCGCCAGCGGGGAGCTGGCCAGCGCCGCCACCCGCTCGGGCCCGTGCTCGTCGGCGGTGTGCACGATCGCCGCCGCCACCAGCTCGGCGGCGGTCTCGTCGTCGAGCGGCACCCGCCGTTCACCCCTGGCCGGCTGGTATTCCTGCGGGTTCGCTGTGAGTTTCGCCCAGGCCGCGACCGGGTCGCGCAGCCCGTTCCTCACCTCGAAATAGAGCCTGACCAGTGCCTGGTTGACCTGCGATCCCCCCATGCGAAAAGTTCAACACAAAGAGTGATGCCGTATCGCTATACGTGTCGGCATGTCGGGGATAAGAATCGGAACCGCTGGTGGCGGCGGCGCTCCCGGTGCGGCAGGCTATATCCCGCCATGGATTACGCAGTTCTCACGGGCATTGTCCTCGTCGCCGGTGTGGCGCTCGCCCTCGTCGCGCAGTGGCGCGACTGGCGGCCGCCCCTTCTTGTCGCCGTGCTCGTGGGCATCGCCGTCCGCGTGCTGATCATGTACACGTCGGCGATCGACACGTGGCAGCCCGTCGACTTCGTGGAGAGCTTCAAGCCCGCGGGCGAGGCCGTGCTACGGGGCGAGGACCCGGTGCTGGCCAGCGAGGGCGGCTGGCACTTCCTGCCGACGATCCCCTACGTGTACGGCATCCTGCTGTGGCTCGGCATCCCGTGGGAATACGCCGGGCGCCTGGTCACCGTGGTCGCCGACATCGTGATCATCCCGCTGGTGGCCAAGCTGGCCGGCGGCCCCAAGGCGCGGCTACGGGCCCTGCAGTACGCGCTCAACCCGCTCGCCCTGATGGTCGCCTGCATCCATGGCCAGGTCGAGCCGGTGGCGCTCGTGTTCGGCGTCGCCGCGTTCGTGGTCGCCAGGGGGCCGGGCGCGAGCGAACGCCCCGGCGTCACCACCGACGTGTTCGCGCGGGTGCGCGCGGGCCTGTCGGCGCACGGCGTGCGCGCCTCCGTCCCGCGGGTGATCGGCCGCGGCGGCCTGCTGCACCGGGCGCTGCTGCCGGGCGACGACGACCGGGCCGATCTGCGGCGGGGCGCGCTCGCGGGCGTGCTGATGGGCCTCGCGCTGTGCGCCAAGAGCTGGCCCATCTGGCTGATCCCCGGCATGCTGCTGCTCCTGCCCCACCTGCGTGCCCGCGTCGCCGCGCTCTTCGCGACCGGGCTGGTGCCCGTCTTCTTCCTGGTGACCCTGCCGGTCTTCGCGGGCACGTCGCTCGACCAGATCCCTGCGGTCATCCACACCATCCAGGACATCCGGCCCATCGTCGGCGAATGGGGCTGGACTCCATGGTTCACCCAGGGACAGTGGGCCCTGGAGCCCGCCCTGGCCTCGTTCGGCACCAAGCTGATCTACGTGAGCGTCGTCGCGGCCGTGCTCTACTGGCGGCGGGCCGATCCGGTCGACATGACGATCGCCGTGCTGCTGGCCTTCATGATCGTGACCCCCCGGCTCGGCGCCCAGTACCTCATGTGGTTCATGCCGTTCCTGGTCGCCAGGCCCACGAAGTTCGCCTGGCCGGCCATCATCGGCTCCTCGTTCTGGGCCGGCTACGGCTACCTCTACATGACCCAGTTCGACTTCAACGGGTGGTGGCTGCAGCACGCCACCTGGTCGCGGGCCTCCATCCTGCTGCTGCCGATCCTGGCCCTGGCCATGCCGTGGGGCCGCCGCGTCGTGACGGCAGCCCCAGGAACAGTCCCCCCTCAGGGGTTCTCCGACAAGTCGCGGATCACGTCATCGGCATAGGCGCTCCCACAATGTGATCCACTGGTCGGGGTGCACGTGGCCCACGGCGGTGTCGTGGGACACGCCGGCCGCGGCCAGCGCGCTGTCCACCCCGTCATACCTGGTCCTCAGCGACGCGCGTACGGACCCGCCCACGCCGCCGAACCCCAGCGCGACCAGCTCCTGGTAGGAACGGCCGTCGCCGACGAGCGGCTCGGGCCTGCGCTGGATGCGCAGGACCGCCGAGTCGACCGACGGCACGGGCCGGAAGCTCTCCCTGCCGATCGTGTCGCCGAGTCTCCACCCGAACCACGGCCACGACTCCACCGTGACGAGGCTCCAGCGGCCGTAGTCGCCCGCGCGCTTGCGGGCGTACTCCCGCTGCGTGAGCAGCGTCGCCGAGGTCAGGGCCCGCGCACGCAGGCACCAGTCGACGATCGCGGACGTGATCGCGTAAGGGATGTTGCCCACCACCGCGAACGGCTCCCGCGGCGCTCTCACCGTGGTGAAGTCGCGCCTGACGATGTCGACCCTGGGATCGTGGCGGGTGCGCGAGGCCAGCCGTCCGGCCAGCCGGGGATCGACCTCGTACCCGACCACCTGGGCGCCCGCCTCGGCCAGCGCCAGGGTGAGCGCGCCCTCGCCGGGGCCGGGCTCCAGCACCAGCCCCCGCGGAGCGGCGGCCTTGACCATCAGGTCGATGGCATGCCGGTCGACCATGAAGTTCTGCGAGAGCGTGCGCCTCGCCCGATCCACGGGCGTGCGGCCGCCACCGCGGCTTCTGACCTTCTTCTGCGTGTGTGAATGGTTTCCGTGTGCGTAGTCCTGCGCCACAGCACTGCCCTTCCGGGTCCTCGAGACAACGGGGTGCTCGAAGGGCCCTGGGCACGCGGGCGGACGCGCAGCCTCAGGTGATCGCGTCCGCTAGCGGGCCCGAGCCCGGCCGCGGCGGATGCGGATGAAAACCTGGCAGGTGAACATGCATGACATGAGGCCGACCCTAAGCAGGCACCTGCCGACCGGGCAAAGCATTTAATCGGCGTCGCGTCGGGTGCCCTGTGTCCGATTTCCACAAGAATCCCGCCCCTGCCCGCACCTAGCTTGGCCGTGACGACCGACCCACCACCGTTGAAAGGCGGCCTGACATGGACCCGCTCGACCGCGCACGACGCTATCTGGAGCTGCACGGCAGGCTGATCGACAGGTTGCGCTTCGAGGCGCTGTTCACCGGTGGGCCGCGCGGGCGCGTGCTCGACGTGCTGCGCTGCTACCAGAACGCCGACGGCGGATTCGGCAACGCCCTCGAACCCGACCTGCGCGGCCCGGGCAGCCAGCCCGAGCCGGTCGAGGTGGCGTTCTGGATTCTCGACGAACTCGACGCCTTCGACTCCCCGATGGTCACCGCGGCCTGCGACTACCTCGCCCAGGTCAGCGCCGGTGACGGCGGCGTGCCGTTCGTGCTGCCGTCGGTCAGGGACACTCCGCGAGCCCCGTGGTGGGAGACGCCCGACGACCCTCCGGGCAACCTCGTGCCCACCGCGTCGATCGCCGGGCTGCTCCACAAGCACGGCGCAACCCACCCGTGGCTCGCCGCCGCCACCGCGTTCTGCTGGTCGCGGATCGCCGAGATCGACGAGACGACTCCGTACGAGGCCCGCGCCGTCGTGACCTTCCTCGACCTGGTGCCCGACCGGGCCAGGGCGGAGGCCGAGTTCGCCCGGCTCAAGGAGGCCATCCTCGCGACGGTGGCTCTCGACCCCCACGCCACGGGGGAGGCGCACTTCCCGCTGGACTTCGCACCGGAGCCGCTGCGACTGCCGCTGTTCCCGCCGGACGTCATCGACACCCACCTCGACGCGCTCGCCGCCGCCCAGTCCGAGGACGGCGGCTGGGCCCCCAACTGGTCGATCTGGACGCCGCTGGTGGAACACGAATGGGGCGGCTACCTCACCGTCCAGCGGCTGCGCACGCTGCGCGCGTACGGGCGGCTGAAGGGTTGAGGCGGTTCTGTCGGTGGGGCCGCGTACGTTGGAGGCATGTACGCGGAACGGCCTCCCGACCCCGAACTCTCCGGCCGTCTCGCCTGCGTGTGGCACCAGGTCAGCGAGACGGAGCAGCACCATCTCGTCGTGCCCGACGCCTGCGTCGACCTCATCTGGGGCCCCGGCGGGCTGTTCGTGGCGGGCCCCGACACCGGGCCCATGCCGACGCCCATGGCGGCGGGCGACACGTTCACCGGCGTGCGCTTCCGTCCCGGCGCGGTGGGCGACTTCTTCGGCGTGCCGCTCCACGAGCTGCGTGACCGGCGGGTCCCCCTGGCCGACCTGCCCTTCCCGGCCGAGCGCATCGAGGAGGCGGCCCCGCGGCCGGGCTCCCGGCTGACCGCCATGCGCGCCGAGGTCAGACGGCGGCTGGCCGCCACCGCGGGAGCCGATCCGGCAGGCGCCGCCCTCACGGCGGTGTTGCGCGAAGGCCGCACGGTCGCGCAGGCGGCCTGGCGGCTCGGGTTCAGCGAGCGCCAGCTCCACCGCCGCACCCTGGCCTCGTTCGGCTACGCGCCGAAGACCCTCCAGCGCATCGTGCGGTTCCAGCGTGCCCTCCGCCTGGCCCGCGCCGGCGTCCCACTGGCGGAGGTGGCCGTCAGGGCCGGTTTCACCGACCAGGCCCACCTGTCCCACGACGTCAGGCGGCTGAGCGGCGTGTCCATGAGCCGCCTGCTCTCACCTGCGGGACGGGCCGCCTGACACGAGGTTCTGCGCCCACCTGGCGCGCGGATCGCTGTCGATCAGCAACGCCCGGGTCAGCAGGCTCAGCGGGATGGCGAGGATCGCGCCCAGCGGTCCCAGCACGAACGTCCACACGATCAGCGACAGGAACGTCATCGTCGTCGAGAGCCCCACCGCATCCCCGAGGAACTTCGGTAGGATGAACGACTGCACGACCACGTTGATGACGCTGTAGGCGACGATGACCAGCACCATCGTCTGCACGCCACCGTCCAGCAGGGCGAGCATGGCCGGCGGCACCAGGCCGATGACGAAGCCGATGTTCGGGATGTAGTTGGCGATGAGCGCCAGCACGCCCCAGAGCAGCGGCAGCGGCACGTCGAGCAGCGACAGGGCGATCACGTCGAGGGTCGCGCAGATCAGCCCGAAGACCGTCGAGACGATCAGGTAGCGCCGCGTCTTGTGCGCGAACGTCGCCAGCGCCGTCACCAGCTGCGGCCGATACCCTTCGCCGGTCGTCAGGACCTTCGAGGTCACCGGCGCGTCGAGACACATCGCCAGCAGCAGCACGATGACCAGGAACAGCGCGGACAGCACGCCGATCAGGCTGCCGAGCAGGCTCTGCGCCAGACCGAGGATCGAGCCCGCGTCGAACGCCTGCAACCCCCGGTCGAGCACGTCGTTGCTCACGCCGTGCGCCGCGGCCCAGGCCAGCGTGTCGGCGAGGAGCCGGTCGAACTGCGCGGCGTACGCCGGCAGCAGCGAGACCAGCTGGGTGACCGAGATCGTCAGGATGCCGACCATGCCCAGCAGCGCGAACACGACGATGAGGAAGGGCACGGCGACCTGCAGCCACATGGGCGCCCCCTTTGCGGCGAGCCACGTGCGCACAGGGGAGACGGCGATGACGAGCACGAGTGCCAGAACGACGGGGCCCGCGATCGAAGCGACCTCGCGGATTCCGAAGAGGACGATCACCGCGGCGGCGATTCCCACCATGATGATGAGCGCCCTGGGGATGGGTTGATCACGCACGCCCCCTATCTACCCGAAGCCGCCGGGGGCACCGCCGATTTGACGGTTCCGGGAGGCGTACATAGAGTTCAGCAGTCCCATGGGAGCGGCGTTGATCGCCGGTCCCACTCGGGGGCCACCTCCAGACACCGTCCAAGCTCGTGGATGTTCGCGTCCACTCTGATGGGCTGGTAAGTTAGAGGGGTTGTCTCCGAAAGGGGGCGGCGCTTAATTCCCGCAGGTTGTGCAGGTCCGGTCAATTTGACAGAGACTTGAACGGCTGAAAGAGTTAAGACACAACGAAATGAACGCC
>NZ_SMLD01000285.1:0-6697 GCF_004352805.1 Nonomuraea mesophila | reverse complement strand
CCCACCACCCCCAGCCCCAGGGACAGCAGCGGCGCCCGCTTGCGCACCAGCACACCCGCGCAGGTCAGGGCCAACGGCCCGGCCATCCACCAATCGGGCATGCCACGCTGGTAGTGCGCGCCGCCCGCGATCAGCACCAGCCCGATCACGAACGCGAGCCCGGCACCCAACGCCACCCGTTTCATGTCCTCATCCCACCACCCTTCGCGCCCTGCCACCTCCTGCTGCGCGACGCCTGTGGATACACCCTTCGATGTATCCACAAGTTCGTTTCCACTGACGATGTGCCGGCCCGCCCCCTGCCCAACACTGGAACACGTGATTGTCGCCCTCATCATCGGCTGCGAGATCGGCTTCTGGCTCCTGCTTGGACTGGGGCTGGCCTCCCGCTACCTCTGGCACCTCCGTAAGCTCAGCACCGCCCTCCTGCTCGCCATCCCCTTCCTGGACGTGATCCTCCTGGCGGCGGCCGTCATCGACATGCGCGGGGGCGCCACGGGAGACGTACGGCACGGGCTGGCGGCGGCGTACCTCGCCTTCTCGATCGTCTTCGGCCACCGCACCATCCGCTGGGCCGACGCCCGCTTCCACCACCGCTTCGCCGGCGGCCCACCACCCCCCCGGCCACCGGCGGGCGGCATGGCCAGGGCCGGCTACGAGTGGGCGCTGTGGCTGCGCATCGTCCTGGCGTACGGGATCACGTGCGCGGCGCTGTTCGGCCTGGTGTGGATGGTCGACGACCCGGCGCGTACGGCCCCGTTGCTCTCTTTCATGAACGGCCTGGGAAAAATACCCCTGATCGCCATACTTTGGCCGGTCAGCTACACGCTGTGGCCCCGTAAGGTGGAGTCGGCGAGCTCATGATTGCGGCATGTGGTTCGAGGCACCCCCAACAACCCGCTATGCTGGTCTAGCAACAAGCGGCCGTAGCTCAATGGATAGAGCATCTGACTACGGATCAGAAGGTTACGGGTTCGACTCCTGTCGGCCGCGCACAGCTAAGGCCCTGGTCATCATCACGACGACCAGGGCTTTTCTCGTCTGCGATCACGGTTCACTGTCCGGCTGTGTCCGGCTCTGATCAGCCGTCCCCGAGTGATCCTTCCCAATCCCTTCCCGAGGAACAGGGCGCAGGACCTCGGCGATGCGGCGCATGGCGATCTCGTCATGGCCCACGAGGCACTTCTCGTAGGTCCGGTGCAGGACCTCCACGCTGTTGCCCGCCCACTCGGCAACCTGCTTCGGCGAGACTCCCGCGTTGAGCCACGTGGAGAGGCAGGCATGCCGCAGGTCGTATGGCCGCTTGGCCAGTGGTGATGCGTACTCCTCTGGGCTCAGGGCTTCCTTTCGCGCCTTGTCCCAGACGCGTTGAATCGTGCTTGTGGCCAGAACGCCACCGTGCGCGCCGTGGAACACGCGCCCACCGGGGCCGGCGCCGTTCTCCTTCAGGTGCTTGCGAAGAATGGCCACCAGCTCAGGCGGACACGGGACAGGGCGGGTTTCTCCCTCGGCGCGGTGTTTGAGGCCGCGGGTGTCCCTCTGCTCTCCGGTGTCGGTCCATTCCTTGCCGGCGTCAGGGGATGCACCGGTCAGGTAGAACTCTCCCCAGGTGTCGGCAGCATCGGGGAGGGTCATGTCCTTCTCTCGCAGATTAACGGCCTCTTCGGGGCGCAGCCCTGAGAAGTAGAGCGCCGCGAAGAACGGCATGAGAAGAACACCGCTCGGCTTCTGGCGCTCTACGGCGGCCAGCAGAGCACGGGCCTGGTCAGGGTTGACCACAGAGCGGCGGTCAACCTGAAAGGTCGTCTTCGTGACCTTCCACTTGAGGTCAGGAATCGGGTTCTTGTCGAGCAGCTTGAGTTCGACGGCGTAGGCCATGGCGTTGGAGAGGATGACCCGGTGCCGCCTATTCGACGTGGCGGCCACGCGTTTGCCGTCCAAACGCGTGGTGGCGGCATTGAGCATCCCTCGCGCGGTGGCCAGGGTGGACAGTGCCGAAACCCGAAGGGAATGCTTCTCGATCCACTCAAGGATCTCGCGCGTCTCGTCCGGACACTTGGAGCGCGCCTTGGTGTTGAACCCCCAGCGCCGAAGCGCGGTACGGATGTCCTTCTCGTCATACGGGCACGCGGTGCTGTCGAGCATGCCGAACGTGGCCATCGTGAGCGCATACGCGATGCCCGCACGGTGCTTCGCGGAAGCATCGGTCCACTTCATGTCCACGAACTTGCAGGCGAAGCCGTACCAACTCATGTCCGGCCGGTCAGCACGTGCCCATGAAACAGGCTCTCCGGTCGTCAGGCTGAACGGCTCTCCGTTCCGTGCAGCGGTGACCAGCTTGCTGCGGAACGCGTCCGCCTGAGCTTCCTTCGGGAATGGTCTCTTCCACATGAGGCCGGCGGTCTGCCATAGGACGCGATACGAGGTGACCGCGCCCTTGGTGTTCTTGCGCTTTTCGGTCTTGAAGACGCGGACGTTGAATGTCGAATCGGTCATGAGGCGACGTCCTCGTGGGATTCGAGCCAGCGGTCAAGGTCGGTGCGGCGGATGCGGATCGACCCATTGGGCAGGGTGATGCAGCGCGGCGCGCGACGCTTGGCGCGCCACTCGTAGAAGGTGGATCGGGAGATCTGGAGTTCGGTGCAGAGTTCAGGGATGGTGAGCATCGCGCGTAGGCGGGTGACGGTGGCCATCGAAGCGCGTTCCTTTCCGGCTTCATGATCGGTACGGGTCGTGTCCGGACGCCTCGGCGGTTGTGCTTGGCGGCTTGTCGCCGAGGGCTGTGAGCGCGTTTTGGAGGGGTAAGCCGTCCCAGCCGTCCCAGCCTCATTTCTGCTGGTCAAGCCTGGGACGGCTTTTTGGGTGGGACGGCTCAAGCCGTCCCAGAGTTTGAAGCCGTCCCGCTCTGAGCTGGGGTGACGAGGCTGGGACGGCTGGGACGGCTACCCCTCTCCAGGGGCAGAATGTCGGCCTCGGGGACGGGTTCGACGGCCGGGCAGTACCGCGCCCACGCGTCGGCGAAGTCGGCACGCTGGTAGCCCTTTGCCTGTCCGTTGGGGAAGCGGATGTTGCCTGATCTGATGTCGTACTCGCGCAGCATGGCGCCGAGCTTCATCGCGGTCAGCCCGGCGAGGCCGTGGTCGTTCCATTCGCCCTCGGGGTCGGCCTTGAGCCGCTCCAGGAGGGTGGCGGTGGGCAGTGCGGTGTCGTCGCCGAAGGCGGTGCGGCAGGTGGCCAGCAGGCGCACGCGCGCTGAGCTTTGGTCGTTGTCGTCGGCCTCGGCGGTCAGCGTGACGGCGGCGGCGCGGGCGCGTTCTGGCCAGCTGGCGCCGGCGTGGTCGGCGACGATGACCAGGGGTTCCCAGGTGTCGGCGGCGCGGTCTTCGACGGGCATGGCGGGTTCGGCTTCCTCCAAGACGGCCAGGTCGGCACGGAGCCACTGGTTGAGTGCGGCGGCCACGTCGCGCAGCGGGGTGCGGTCGCGGCGGTGGCGGTAGGGGGCGGCGGTTTCGCCGGGTGCGCGCCGACGCATGCGCACGACCACGGCGCGGTCTTCGATGGTGTCGGGCATGGCGCCGATGCCGGCGAGCGCGGCCATGGCGAAGGTCGGAATGCTCTCTACGCGGTTGGTGGCCGCGTCGTAGCGCTTGGCCGGCCGGTTGCGCTGGTGTCCGGCATTCAGCAGACCGCGGAGGTCTTCGTTGCCGTCCGCCTTGGGTCCGAAGATGGTGTCTGCCTCATCCACGAGCATGGTGGGCGGGTCTTCGGTGATTGAGCGGTAGACGGCGGCGCTGCTGGAGTTGACGGTGATGAACGGGGCGTGGCAGGTGGCCTCCACGATGTCGAGCAGGCGGGATTTGCCGCAGCGCTTCTCAGGTCCGCGGATGACCAGGCGGGGCGCGTGCGCCCATGCGGGTTGAGCGTGGGTGGCGGCGATCCACAGCGTGACCGCGTCGGCGGCCTCGGCGCTGGGCAGGATCACGTACCGGGTCAGGGCCGCGCGCAGCCAGTCGAGCAGGGCCGCGCCGGTGGGTGTCGAGTCGGTCATGGTGATGCCTTCCTTGGCGTGTCAGGCGACGGCCATGCGGCGGGGGCGGCGGGCGCCGTGCCGCAACCCGGAGTTGATGGTTCGCGCGACTTCGGCGCGGGATAGTCCGAGGTCGCCCCCTCCCTGTTCAAGCAGCTCTTTGACGGGTTGCTCGGGGAGCGCGCCGCCAGCGATGAGTTCGCCGAGGGCGGCGGCGGCGCCGAACAGGGCGCGGTTGCGCTGGCCAGGTTGGGCGGCGGCCAGGTGCGCCAGTTCACGGTCGAGGGCGGCGCGTAGGTAGGCGGAATGGCGATCATCGGCGATGGGGACGTGTACGAGCCGTTTGGCCGGTATCGGGGCGGGTGTGAGTAGCTTGAACAGGGAGGGGGGCAGCGGGGCGGGCGCCGTGGCGTGCTGCACGCGGTAGCTGCCGACGCCGTCCGCGAGGGTGACCGTGCTGCCGGCTGCGACGACGTAGCCGCCCCAGGCGCGGGTGTCGACCAGCCACCCCAAGCTGCCGTTCGTACTCGGGAGCCGAGGGCCGGGCGGAGCGGTGTAGTACAGGTGCAGGCCGCCGCGCCGGGTGCGTACCTGCAAGGTTTCCCACTCGATCGGGATGCGGGCGCGCTGGCAGAGCAGGGCGAACACGTCCGCGCCGTCGCCGACGCCGGGCCGATCCCATTCGGGGGGTGGGTGCTGGCTGGGTTTGGGCGTGTCCAGGTCGATGACGACGAGTCCGGCGGGGCCGGTGGCGATGCCGACGTTGTAGGGGGCGCGCCGCCACCAGGCGCGGATGCGGCCGGGGTCGCGGGTGGCGCGCTTCTCCCAGTCGGTGAAGCCGCGCGGCGGTGCCTTGTCGCCCACGGCGATGGGGAAGACGGGCCAGCCTCGGGCGGCGGTGGCCAGGGCGGCGGCGGTCATGTCGTGACGGTGGGTCATGCTGCCCGCTCCAGTTCTGTGCCGGTGATGGCTTCGATCAGCGACGAGATGATGACTTCGGCGACCGGGGGTGTGACGGCGTTGCCGTACTGGCGTACGCGCTGGCGTTTGTTGCCGAGCACGGTGTAGCCGGTGGCGAAGGCCATGGCGCGGCCGATCTCGGCGGGTTCGAGCATGCGAAAGCGCACGTCGGCGATGTCTACGGGTGCGCTGTTGGCGGTGCCTGAGGCCAGGGCGTAGCGGTCGCGGGTGGATAGCGCGCCGACCGGTTGATCGGCGGGGCGGGCGGCTCCGTTGCCGTAGTAGGGCACCAGGAGGGTGCCGGTTCCGGGCGGGGCGGTGACCAGGCCGTGATGGTTGCCTGAGGCGGTGACGGTGGCCAGCGCGTCATTCACCGGGCGTGCTTCCGATCCACCGCCGCGCAGTTCGGCGATGAACGGCGGGAGGGCCAGTCCGGTTTCGTTGCGCGCGGTCTGCGTGCGCAACGGTTCGGTGGCGCGGGCGGCGCTCTTGCCGTCGCGGCCTTCCACCGGGATCAGCAGGGGCGGGATGGCCAGGCCGTCGTTTTCCCGCGTGGTCCGGGTGGGCATCGGGGCCGTGACGGGGCTGGCGTCGTTGCGCCAGGTGCCGCCCGCCGGCGCCAGGATAGGAGCCCAGTAGCGGGCGATTCCGGTGGCGATGCGTTCCATGGTGGCCTCGGCCAGCGGTTCGGCACGGTCGGCGATGCGCTTGCCGGGAAGGCTCCAGTCGATCGCTGAGGCGGCGGGCAGCACATCCGGTTCCACGATCTGGTTGCGGCAGGCGGCGGCCGGGCAGCGGTAGAGGTATTGCTGGCGATATCGGCCCATGTCGGCGCCGGGCCGTTTGAACACCTGCATAGCGGCGACGCGCCGGTCGCAGGTCGGGCACCAGGCGGTGGGGCGAAGCCACTTGTCGAAGTCCGGCGTCCGGCCGAGGCAGGTGTGCCAGTAGGCCACGTACAGCCGGTCGCGTGATTGCGGCGCCGGGATGGTGCGGACCGGGCGGGCGTGCATCGAGTTCAGCGCGATCACGCGCGTGTGGTAGCCGAGTAGGTGAAGGCGGTTGAGCCAGGCGTCCCACTGGTCCCAGGCGCGGCAGTCGATGACGTTTTCAACCACACCGGCCAGTACCCGCCCGCCACGGGCGGCCACGCCCTCCAGGTAGAGCGGAACCTCCTCCATCAGGGCGCGGGAGCGCTCGTCTTCCTCCGAGCGGCCGGTTCCCGCGAGATCGAACAGCTCGCCTTGGCGGGTGTTGTGGAAGTCGCGGCGCTTGCCGCGGGCGCGGCTCCACTTCGGGCATTCCGGTGAGGCCCAGAAGAGATCGGCCACTGGCCAGCGCTCCACCGGCGCGGTGCGTATGTCTCCTTTGTAGTGATCGGTGGAGGGGAAGTTCGCGGCGTGCGAGGCGATGGCCATCTCCCAGTGGTTGGCCGCTCGGGTGACCTGCACGCCGGGAACGGCGTGGGCGCCCTGAGACGAACCGCCGGCTCCGCAAAACCAGTCCATCAAGGTCAGCATGGTGTGGTCCTTGTCCTCGTGTGATCGGAAGCGGGGCGGGGGCCTCGGCGGTTGAGGCTTGGCGGCTTGTCGCCGAGGCCGCCCGGTGCTGAGGGCCGATTTCAGCGGGCGTGCGCCGGGCAGGTGCGCACGCGGACGTTGTCGCGCCAGATGCAGCCGCAGGAGTAGTACGACTCCTGGCTCTTATACA
>NZ_SMLD01000284.1:0-6706 GCF_004352805.1 Nonomuraea mesophila | reverse complement strand
CTGAGCACGCCGACGTCAACGCGGCCCGCAACATCGCCTCACGCGGTGTGGCGGGCTGGGCAGTGAGTCACGCTGCCTGACGCGGCCTGAGCCGTCGAAGCCATCGACGGCGAGGAGCTGCAAGCTCGGTCCCTTCAGGGCCGAGAAGCTGACATCCCCATGAGCGTCGAACCAGACGACCACCAGCCGATCCCCGAACCGCTTCCTGGCCGCCGCCACAGGCTCCAACTCGACCCCGCAGTCCCCACCCGCGGTGACCATCAGCCCACCACGCACCCGCTGGACCGCCTCGCGCACCCTGGCGGCGGTTTCGATGAGATCGTCATCAGCGTCCACCGGCACCTGATGATCGGCGTTCACCATGTCGGCGAGCAACCGCGCACCTTCCCGCAGTCGTTGTGCCGTGGGAGCTCCCGACCCCCGCCACTGCGGCACCTCGATCACCGTCACATCGGCCAACGCCCCAGCCCTCCTCATTCACCAACCCCGACCACCCGGCGAGCGCCGAACGCGGTGAAGCTCCGGCGACGAGACATCACGATTCGTAACCGATTGAGATCGGGGCACAAGCCCATGACCTTGACTCTACGTGTGGCAAGGCCGCCGCCACCCAGCGCCATCTTCCGACAACCGCATGTCAGGGCGGCAGGCCCCGATAACATCGAGTGTCCTTGACCCCGGCAAGCGATGGAAGTGGCAGAAGATCGATGAGTTCGGTGACCGTGCGTGTGCCTGCGAAGGTCAACGTGCAACTTTCTGTCGGCCCGCTCAGGGAGGACGGCTTCCACGACCTGGTCAACGTCTTTCACGCCGTATCGATCTTCGATGAGGTGACGGCCAAGGAGTCCGAGGCGATCACCGTGTCGGTGCCGGGGAAGTGGTCCGGTCAGGTGCCGGTCGACGACAGCAACCTGGCGATCAGGGCCGCCCGTGCGCTCGCCAAACACGCGGGCCGCGGCTACGGCGCCGACCTGCTCATCCGGAAGGACATCCCGGTCGCCGGCGGGATGGCGGGCGGCAGCGCCGACGCGGCGGGTGCGCTGGTGGCCTGCAATGAGCTGTGGGGGCTCGGGCTGCCCTTCGAAGACCTCATGGAGATCGCCGCCGACCTCGGCAGCGACGTGCCGTTCTCGCTGCTCGGGGGCACCGCGGTGGGCACGGGGCGTGGCGAGCAGCTGAGCGAGTTGCCCACAGGGGGCACGTTCCACTGGGTGTTCGCCCTGGCGGACGGCGGGCTCTCCACCGCCGGCGTCTACGCGGAATGCGACCGCCTCAGGGCTGCCTCGGCTGCCGAGGTGCCCTGGCCCCAGCTCGACGATGCACTGATGGAGGCCCTGGGCACCGGTGACGCCTACGCTCTGGGCGCTCACCTGAGCAACGACCTCCAGGAGGCCGCGCTCAGCCTCCGCCCGGAACTCGCGCCGACCCTCGAAGCGGGACGCCAGCACGGGGCGCTCGGGGCGATCGTCTCCGGCTCCGGCCCGACGTGCGCGTTCCTGGCCATCGACGCCCTGCACGCCCGCGACCTGGCCCGGGGCCTGACCACGACAGGCGCCGCCCACACCGCCGTCCCCGCCCACGGCCCCGTCGCGGGAGCCACCCTCCTCTAACCCCCACCACACGACCGGCCACCACACGACCGGCCACCACACGACCGGCCACCACACGACCGGCCACCACACGACCGGCCACCACACGACCGGCCACCACACGACCGGGTACCGCTCGACCGGGTATGGGCACTGCACGGACGGCCACTGCACGGACCGGGCACCGCATGAACGAGCACCGCATGAACGAGCACCGCATGAACGAGCACCGCATGAACGAGCACCGCATGAACGAGCACCGCACGAACGAGCACCGCACTGGCGGCCCCTGTACGTAGGGTCGCTGCACGAGCGGTCACTGCACGAGCGGTCACTGCACGAGCGGGGACTGTACGAGCGGTCACCGCACCAAGCGTCGGCTGACCCGTAGGGCGGCGGAGCATGCCCGGAACGCCGGATGGCTCTTTGCTGTCGGGTGACCGGCGGCGAGCCGATACGCTGGGTATGCCATGAATCTGGTCAACCTTGAGTCGGTTTCACATGCTTACGGGCCCAAACCGCTCCTCAGTGACATCTCCCTGGGCGTAGAGGCGGGGGAGCGCATCGGGGTCGTCGGGCGCAACGGGGGAGGTAAGACGACCCTGCTGTCCGTCATCGCCGGGGCAGTGCGGCCGGACACCGGTCGGGTCACCCACAACCGCGGTCTGCGCGTGGGCTTCCTGTCGCAGCAGGACACGCTCGACCCCGACGCCACCGTGAAGGAGATCGTGCTCGGCGGGCTGGCGGAGCACGAGTGGGCGGGGGATCAGCGGGTCCGCGAGATCCTGTCCAACCTGATCGGCGATCTCGACCTGGACGCCAGGGCCGCCGATCTGTCCGGTGGCGAGCGCAGGCGTACGGCGCTGGCGCAGTTGCTCATCGACGACCATGACCTGATCATGCTCGACGAGCCCACCAACCACCTCGACATCGAGGCCATCGCCTGGCTGGCCGGGCATCTGGCCGGCCGGAAGAGCGCGCTGGTGGTCGTGACGCACGACCGGTGGTTCCTCGACGCGGTGTCCACCCGTACGTGGGAGGTCGTGGACGGACGGGTCGAACGGTATGAGGGCGGATATGCCGCTTACGTGCTGGCGAAGGCGGAGCGGGCGCGCATCGCCCAGGCCGCCGAGGAACGCCGCCAGAACCTCATGCGCAAGGAGATCGCCTGGCTGCGGCGCGGTCCGCCCGCCCGCACGTCCAAGCCGAAGTTCCGCGTCGAGGCCGCCCAGGCGCTGATCGCGAACGAGCCGCCGGCGCGGGAGACCGTGGAGTTGATGCGGTTCGCCGCGGCCCGCCTCGGCAAGACGGTCTACGACCTGGAGGACGTCACCCTGCACGCGGGCGGGCCCGGCAGCGGACCGCTGGTGCTCGACCACCTGACGTGGCAGTTCGGCCCGGGGGACCGGATCGGACTGATCGGGGTCAACGGGTCGGGCAAGTCGTCGGTGCTGCGGCTGCTCGCCGACACGGTCAAGCCGGACGACGGCCGGGTGGTCAGGGGCAAGACGGTACGCCTGGCGCACCTGTCGCAGGAGCTGGCCGAGCTCGACCCGGAGCGGCGGGTGCTGGAGTCGGTCGAGGAGATCCGCAAATATCTCCAGGTCGGCAAGAAGGAGTGGACGGCGTCCCAGCTGCTCGAACGCCTGGGGTTCAAGGGCGAGGCGCAGTGGAAGGTCGTGGGCTCCCTGTCGGGTGGCGAGCGGCGTCGGCTGCAGCTGCTCCGGCTCCTCATGGACGACCCCAACGTGCTGCTGCTCGACGAGCCCACCAACGATCTCGACATCGAGACGCTCAACGAGCTGGAAGACCTGCTGGACGGCTGGCCCGGCACGCTGATCCTGGTGAGCCACGACCGCTACTTCCTTGAGCGGGTGACCGATCGCTGCGTGGCGCTGCTGGGCGACGGCAAGTTGTCGCTGCTACCCGGCGGGGTCGACGAATATCTCGAACGCCGCGCGGCCGGTACGGCGCTGACGGCCCGCGTGGCCGGCGTCACCACCACCACGACCACGAGCCCCACCGCCACGGGCTCCCCAGCGCCGGATGCGGGTCCGGCGCAGCCCGCTCCGAGCGGGCTGTCCGCCAAGGAGGAGCGCGAACTCCGCAAGGAGCTCAACCGCCTCGAACGCCAGCTCGACAAGCTGAGCGACCAGGAGTCCAAGCTGCACGCCGCCATGGCTGAAGCGGCCACCGACTATGCCAGGCTGGGCACCCTCGACGCCGAGCTCCGCGAGATCACCGCTCAGAAGGATTCCATCGAAGCCGAGTGGCTGGAGACCGCCGACCGCCTCGGCGACTGATCCCACCCCTGACGTCCCGGTGCCGCCGCAGCGAAGCGGACGGTGAAGGGGCGCTCGTAACGGCGAGTGCGTTGTTGGCCTTCACGACCGGCGCGTGACGGAGGGCGACCGGCGTCGGCGGGGCGGGTAACTTGGCGGTGCCGTAAACAGAAATAGGGCGCACCAAGGGAGAGCTGACCCGCAAAGGGGAGGCAAGCCGGCCGTGGTGCATCGGGTTGCGCGGAGGGGTGGCGGGCCGGCCGCGGTGCATTGGGCTGCGCGGAGGGAGGCGAGCTGGGCCGCAGCGCGTCGCGTTGCGCGGAGAAGATCAAATCACCGGACGGCCACGTCGATCAGGCTTCCGGGTGAATGACGGCCGGGATGGGCGGGTTCGGTGGGTTCGTGACCTGTCCGGAGGGAGAAGCGGAGGGAAGCCCGTCTCGATGCGCCGGCGGATGAGGCCGGGTCACGTGGGTGAGTCGAATGGGGCGAGGAGGGTGCGGAGGAGGCCGGCGAGGGCGCGCCGGTCGGTGGGGCCGAGGCTGGAGAGCAGGTCGTGTTCGCGGCGGAGCAGGTCGGAGAAGGCGGAGTCGACGCGGGCGAGGCCGGTGTCGGTGAGGGAGACGAGCACGCCGCGCCGGTCGTCGGGGTCGGGACGGCGCCGTACGAGGCCGGCCTGGGCGAGGCGGTCGATGCGGTTGGTCATGGTGCCGGAGGTCACGAGTGTGGCCCGCAGCAGGGCACCTGGGCTGAGTTGGTACGGTTTGCCGGCCCGGCGCAGTGCGGTCAGCACGTCGAACTCCCACGGCTCCAGGTCGTGTTCGGCGAACGCCGCCCGTCGAGCCCGGTCGAGATGCTTGGCCAGTCGTGACACCCTGGAAAGCACCTGGAGTGGTTCGACGTCGAGGTCGGGGCGCTCGGTTCGCCAGGCCGCGACGAGGCGGTCGACCTCGTCTCTCGCATCCTCGGTCATGACACAGAAGTGTACTGTCTTGACATCGAGATATATCTCTCGATATCAATTATCTTCATGTCGAGAGATATCTGGGATCCGGTAACGTACGCCGTCTACGCGGACGAGCGGTCGCGGCCGTTCATCGAGCTGGTCTCCAGGGTGGGGGCGGTCGAGCCCGACTATGTGGTGGACGCCGGCTGCGGCAGTGGTGAGCTCACCGCCCAGCTGGAGGCGCGCTGGCCGGGCGCGACCCTGGAGGGGTTCGACTCCTCGCCGGCGATGATCGCCAAGGCGCGGCGGCTGGAGACGAAGGGCAGATTCGCGGTGGCCGACGTGGCCACCTGGCGGCCCGACCGGCCGGTGGACGTGATCGTCTCCAACGCCGTGCTGCAGTGGGTGCCCGAGCATCGTTCCGTGCTGGAGCACTGGGTCGAGGATCTGGCGTCCGGAGGCTGGCTGGCCTTCCAGGTGCCGGGCAACTTCGATGCGCCCAGCCACGTCGCGATCCGCGAGTTGTGCGCCTCCCGAGCCTGGTCCGACCGGCTCAGCGACGTGCCCAGGGGCAATCCGGTCGGCGATCCCCTCGACTATCTCGATCTGCTCAACCAGGGCGGCGCCCAGGTCGACGCGTGGGAGACGACCTACGTCCACGTGCTCCAAGGCGAGAATCCGGTGCTCGACTGGGTGTCCGGCACCGCGCTGCGCCCGATTCTCGACCGCCTCGCCCCGGGCGAACAGCGGCGGTTCAAGCGCGATCTCGCCCCGTTGCTCGCCGACGCATATCCGGCCAGGGATTTCGGTACGCCGTTCCCGTTCAGAAGGATCTTCGTCGTGCTGCAGAAATAAGGATCATGCTGCAGAAACAAGGAGGGAACGGTAATGATCAGAGCGTTGCACCACGTTCAGCTCGCCGCGCCCGCGGGAAGCGAGCCGCTGCTGCGACAGTTCTACGCGGGCGTGCTCGGCCTGCGGGAGGTGCCGAAGCCGCCCGAGCTCGCCAGGCGCGGCGGCGCGTGGTTCAGGGGCGAGGGCGTGGAGGTGCATCTCGGCATCGAGGACGACTTCAGGCCCGCGCGCAAGGCCCACCCCGCTTTCCTGGTCGACGACCTCGACGCCTACGCAGCGAGGCTCCCCGGAGCCGTGCCGGACGACCTTTTTCCCGGCTTCCGCCGCATCTACGTCTCCGACCCGGTGGGCAACAGAATCGAGCTCCTGCAATTCGTATGATGTTTACCTAAGGGTGCATCATGATCCGATGCCGGACTTTTGCGAGGTGTCGTGGGTATCGAGATCGAGGACAAGTTCGATGTCCCCGCAGAGTATGAAATTCCGGACCTGAGTGGGCTGGCCGAGATTGTTGGTCCGAAGACTCACCAGCTCGTGGCCCTCTACTACGACACGCCCGATCTGCGGCTGGCCTCCCGCGGTGTCACTCTCAGACGACGGCGAGGCGGAGCCGACAGCGGCTGGCACCTGAAGCTGCCCAAGGCCAAGGGCGTGCGTCAGGAGATCACCCACCCCCTCACCCGCAGCACCAAGATCGTGCCGGCGGAACTGGCCGAGCTCGTCCGCGCCTTCACCCGCGGCGCCGAGCTCCAGCCCGTCGCCCAGCTCGACACGCGCAGGAGCGTCACGGTCCTGTTCGACGGCGACGCCAGGCTCATCGAGCTCGCCGACGACCGCGTCAAGGGCACCGTGTTCGGCGAGGAACCCATGGTTGTGCGGTGGCGCGAGGTCGAGGCCGAGCTGCTCGAAGGTGGCAAGAAGGCGCTGCTGGCCAAGGTCGGCGAACGGCTCAGGAAGGCGGGCGCGACCCCTTCGGCCTCATCCAGCAAGCTCGCCAAACTCCTCGAACCCGCCCCGCTCCCCAAGGCCCCCAC
>NZ_SMLD01000283.1:0-6713 GCF_004352805.1 Nonomuraea mesophila | reverse complement strand
GCCCCCACCCGCCGACGACACTCCTGACCGCCCCGCGACCGTGCGCGGCGACGATCCTCCTGGGCGCCCCGGGACCGCGTGCGGCGAACAACCCGGCACCGTGCCGGACCCGCAGGCGCAGGCGCCGCTCGAATCGCGGTACACCGAGGCGAGGGACACGCTGAAGGCCTGGCTGGACGCGGGCGTGCTGGTGGCCGACGACGTGCCGGCGCTCTACGTGTACGAGCAGAGCGGCACGGACGTGCTGCAGCGGGGCCTCATCGGCGACGTGGGCCTGACCGACCCGGACCAGCGCATCATCCTCCCGCACGAGGACGTCATGCCGGGCCCCGTCGCCGACCGGCTCGCCCTGATGAGCACCACCCAGGCCAACCTCGAACCCATCTTCCTCCTCTACGACGGCGCGAACGGCACCGCCAGCCGCCTGGTCGACGAGGTGGCCTTGCATCGGCAGCCCCTCGTGTCTGCCCGCACGGAGGACGGCCTCACCCACCGCCTGTGGGCCATCACGGATCCGGAGGAGATCGCCGCGATCAACGCCGACCTCCATGACCGGCAGGCCCTGATCGCCGACGGGCACCACAGGTATGCGACCTACCGCGTGCTCCAGCGTCAGGAACACGAAACCCACCTCCGGACCGGCGCGCAGCCGTCCCACGGCAGAGCTGGGCACCACGGGTTCTCTCAACGCGACGACGGTGCCGAAGCAGGGCACAACGACGCCGCGGCGCAAGAGGGTCGTTCGACGGCGGGTCCGTGGGATTACGGGCTGGCCCTGCTCGTCGACACCTCCGCGTACCCGCCCGATCTGAAGGCGATCCACCGCGTGATTCCCGGTCTTCCTCTCGACGAGGCGGCCGCCAGGGCGAAGGGGTCGTGGCGGGTCCATGACTATGACGACCTGACACAAGGCCTGGCGGCGCTCGATGAGGCGGCGGAGCCGGCGTTCCTGCTGGCCGGTGAGAGCGGTGCCCACCTGCTCACCGATCCCGACCCGGTGCAGCTCGCCCACGCGATGCCGCCCGAGCGCTCCGGCCGTTGGAACAGCCTCAACACGTCCGTCCTCTCCGAGTTCGTCATGCCCAAGGTGTGGGGCATGCGTGACGACGAGCGGGCCGTGCGCATCGTGCATCACGACGCACGAGCCGCGGTGCGGCTGGCCGCCCGCTCCGGTGGCACCGCCGTGATACTCAAACCGCTCAAGGCCGAGGAGGTGCTCGCCGTCGCCGCCGGCGGCGAACGGGTGCCCCGCAAGAGCACCTCCTTCGGACCGAAGCCCAGAACCGGTCTGGTCCTGCGCACGTTCGCGATCGACTGAGGCGTCCCGTCGCGGCAACGTGATGCTCAGCGGCAGCACGTCACCTCCTCCCAGGGGACGGACATGCCCGCGCCCGCGCCAGAACGTCCTCAGCCAGGCGAGTCCTCTGGCGTGGCACAGGGTCGTACGGCTCGCCACGAGGCCCTGTCTCCTCCATCACGCCGGCCGACGTGGCAAGGTTCTGATGCACCGATGCCGCTGAACCGGTGGGACTGTACCCGCCGCACGGTCAGCCCGGCGGGTACGTGCCCACCGCACGATCAGCCCGGCGGGTACGTGCCCACCGCACGATCAGCCCGGTGAGTTCGTGCCCACCGCACGGTCAGCGACGAGTGCACGCACCACCAGGCGACCCGGCAGGTCGTGCGTGCACGCACCCCTGCGGCCCTGTCGAGGGTACGAGGTCAGCCGGCTCGCGCCAGGTAGGCCACCTGCCGGGGGATCAGGGTGGTGACATTTCCCTCCGAGCCGGCGGACGGGTCGGTGGCCGGGGCGTCGGGTTCGGCCAGCTCGGCCTCGAAGGGTTTGGCGGAGCTCACCTCCACCTCGTATCTCCAGACCTTGGCCGCGGACGGCCCGAAGACCCGGCAGCGGAACGACCCCGCCACCTCGATGTAGTCGCGAGGTTTGAGGGTGCGGACTATGGCGGCGACCTCCGGGTTGAAGGTGACACACGGGATGCTGTCCGTCAGGGCGGCTCCGCGCCTGTGCCGTCGGCGGCGCACGATGACGCGCCACTTCGTCACGGTGTCGCCGCTCGGCAACTCGTGCTCCTCGGCCGTGGCTGACAGCCTTCCCACCAGCAAGACCTCATTGCGGTCCACTGTCTTCCTCCCCTGTCGGTGCTCTGGTGAGATCACTATCTACGATGAGGAGAAAGCCGGACCGGCTGGAACGCCGTTCTGGGGATAACGGCTGAACGTGCGGGAGCGCCTGTGGACAACATCACCGCTCTGGGCGGCGACGTCTATGAGATCGACACCAGGATGGCGGGCTATTCGGGCATCACAGCTGGTTATCTGATCCTGGGCGACCGGCCGTGCCTGGTGGAGACGGGCACCTCGACGTCCGCTCCCGTGGTGCGTGACGCGCTCGCGTCGCTCGGCGTCGGACCCGAGGACCTGGCCACCGTCGTGGTGACCCACATCCATTTGGATCACGCGGGAGGCGTAGGAGACATCGCCAGGTTCTTCCCTTCCGCCCAGGTCGTCGTCCACGAGAAGGGGGCCCGGCACCTCGCCGATCCGACCGTGTTGATGGCCAGTGCGCGCATGGTCTGGGGCGACCGGCTCGACACACTGTTCGGCGAGTTGACCCCCACCGAGGCCGAGCGCATCGTCGCACTCGGCGACACCGGCGCCATCGACCTGGGCAACGGGCGTACTCTGAGCAGCCACTACTCGCCAGGCCACGCCAAACACCACGTGGGCCTGGTCGACTCCGCCACGGGGGACCTGTACGTCGGCGACGCCGCAGGCGTCTACTTGCCCGAGACGGGCGACTTGCGCCCCGCGACGCCCCCGCCGGACTTCGACCTGCAGACGGCACTCAACTCGATCGCCCTGTTCGAGGCGCTTGAGCCGCAACGCCTGCTGTTCAGCCACTACGGGCCGGTCGATGCCGTCCAGGAGACTCTGGAGCGGTCTGCGGAAGAGCTCCGCATCTGGGTAGATCTCACCAAGCAGGCCCGTTCGGAGGGCATGGACCTCGACCACGCCGTCGCCATGGTCAGAGACCGCACCAAGGAGCGCTACACCGCGTTGAAGGGCGACGACCCGACGGCCGAGCAGTTCGAACTGCTGAGCGGAGCACCCTCGAACGTGGCAGGCATCCTCCACTGGCTCGACCGCGTCTCACCGTGACGAACGACCGTTTCGGGTGACGCGGCCGCACCACCAGGCCCGCGAACGCGGACACCCGCCGCCACGACCGGTAGCGGCGGGGTGTCCTGTCGGCGTCAGTCGTCCGTCTTGGGACGGTCTGCGGTGCCCTCGTCGAGCACGTCACCGAAATCGGGCTCGATGAACGCCGGGGTGATTCCCGGGGTTTCGCCATGCTCCTTGGCGTCGGGAGCGTCCGGCCGGTCCGTGCGCTCGTCCTGCTCCGGTGTGTGCCGACCGGCGCCCGGCTTCTCATCGGGAACGCCCGGCGTCTCCGCCTGCACGCGCGGGTCCTCGTCCGGAACCGGCGGGTTCTCGGTCGGTGCCTTCGCGTCCGTTCCATCGGGGTCCTGAGCTTCGGCGTCCCGGGCGCCCGCATCCAGGAGCTCAGGATCCGCGACATCGGCCCTCTGTGCCTCGACGTCCTGAACGTCCGCATCCTGGATATCGCTGCCCTGAACACCTACGGAAGCTTGCTGCGGTTGGGAGGCCGAAACCTGGTCATCAGGTACGTCCGCCCGCTCCGGCATCTCGCCGGCCCGGCCCTCATCTGTTTCCGTTTCCGTTTCCGTTTCCAGGATGTCACCGGCAGCGAGGTCGTCGGCATCGGAGGCGTCCTCGTCGAAGTCCTCCTCGAGGTCCTCGATGACGGACCCGGTCAGCTCCGCGTACCGTTCTGCCGCGTCCGTCTCGCCGTCCTCGTCGAACGCCATCGCCCTCCCGAACCAGTCGGTGGCCGCCTCCTGGTGACCGGCGTCGGCCAGTGCGTCCGCGTAGGCGAACGCCAGCCGGGCCGACCACGGCTTGGGCTGCGGGTCGCGCAGCTCGGGCAGGCGCTGCAGCGTGATCACGGCAGCGTCGTGCTGGCCCAGGTCGCGCCGGGCCCCGGACTCGACGATGGTCAGCTCTATCCGCCCGGCCCTGTCGAGACGTTCGGCTTCCGGCGAGCGTACGAGGTCGATGGCCCTTTCCGGACGGCCGAGGCCGCGCTCGCAGTCGGCCATGACCGCCAGGTACACGTCAGAGCCCGTCATCCGCCTGGCCGCCCGCAGGTCGCTCAGCGCCTCGGAGAAGTGACCCGCGCGGTAGGCGACGATGCCCGCGGCCTCGCGTACGACACCGATACGCGCCGCGAACCTGCGTGCGACCTTCGTGTGCTCATGTGCACGGTCGGGATCGTCGTCCTCCAGCGCACGCTCGGCGGCCACCAGGTGCCGGCCGACCAGGTCGGCGAGGTCGCCGGGCAGCGACCGCAGTTCTTCCAGGACTTCCTTGTCGAGTTCGTCCGCGGTGATGTCGGGCGCGACGTCGGGCAGCCGCTCGCGCTGCGGCGCCTCGGCCTCGCGATCGGACCTGCCGTATCTGGCGCGGGATCCGGTACGCTCCTCGCGGTCGTCCCGGGAGAACGGCCGGCCTTCGCGAGGGCCGCTGTCACGACGGTCCCCGTAACCGCCTTCACGCCGCTCGCCGTAACCGCCGCCGCGACGAGGGCCGCGATCGTCCCGGTCGCGGAACGAGCGACGGCCGTCATCCTCACGACGGGGGCCACGGTCGTATCCGCCCTCACGACGCGGACCGCCACGCTCACCGTCCCGGCCGGCGCCGTAACCACCCTCACGACGAGGGCCACGGTCGTCCCGATCCCGGAACGGGCGACGACCATCATCCTCACGACGAGGCCCCCGATCATCCCGATCCCGGAACGAACGCCGCTCACCACCCCGAAACCCACGATCGTCACCCTCACGACGCGAACCCCGATCGAACCCGCCCTCACGACGCGGACCACGATCACTATCACGACGCGAACCGTAACCACCCTCACGCCGCTCACCGTAGCCACCCTCACGACGGGGGCCACGGTCGTCCCTGTCCCGGTAGGTGCGGCGATCGTCGCCTTCACCGCGCGGACCCCGGGACTCGCGATAGCTTTCGTCCCGTCGCGGTCCTCTGTCTCCCCGGTTGCCGGTGCGCGACCTGTCGTCGGAACGGAACGGACGGTCGCCGCCGGAGTCGCGCCCGCGAGAGCCGTAGCCGCCGCTCCGGCCGCCTCCGCCGGAGGGCCGGTCCTCGTTGTCTTCGCGGCCGCGCTGTCCGCCGTCCGATCCGTTATCTCTGTTCACTTCTGGTCCATTCGTTGGCTCACCCGGCGGACTCACAACAACGATCTGCCGGGGCTGGTCGCCGCCCACCTTCGGGCCTGACGCGACGAAGGCCACCTGTGGGGTGGCCCGGTCCTCCCAGCCTAGCAAGGCCTGACACGTCCATGAGCCTGTCGGCAACCCATTTAATGATTGGACCGGAAATCGCCCGGTCGGCGAGACTGGCCACCATGTCACTTCGCTTCCATGAAATAGCCGAGTCGAACCACCGCACGCTCAATCCCTTGACCGACGAAAAGCTGGATCTGCTGGGCCGGATCTGCCGCATCTCTCCCGGTTCCCGGCAACTCGACCTTGCCTGCGGAAAGGGCGAACTACTTTCTCGGTGGGCGGCCGATTATGGCATCCAGGGCGTGGGCGTGGACATCAGCAAGGTTTTTCTCGAAGCCGCCAGACTTCGCGCCGTCGAACTCGGCGTAGGCGATCAGGTGGCTCTGGTGGAAGCCAACGCAGCCACCTACGAAGACACCCCTGAGTCGTTCGACATCGTGTCCTGCATCGGCGCGACCTGGATCGGCAACGGCCTTCAGGGCACGCTCTCCCTGATGCGCAGGCATCTTCGCCGGAACGGCATCGCCTTGGTCGGTGAATGCTTCTGGACGACGCCGCCTCCGGAGGAGGCGTACGAGGCGCTCGGCATAGCGGACGGCCTGTTCACGTCGCTGGCCGGCACCGCGGACCGCATCGAGGACTCGGGCTTCGAACTGCTGGAGATGGTGCTCTCCGACCAGGACGGCTGGGACAGATACGTGGCCAGCCAATGGTGGACGATCAGCGACTGGCTGCGTGACAACCCCGACGATCCCGACGCCCCGGCGCTACGCGAGTTCCTCGCCCGGGCGCGCCGCTCGCATCTCGAGTACGGGCGCGATTATCTGGGCTGGGGAGTCTTCGTCATCCGTCCACGGCTGCCCTGAGCCGAGAACGCAGAATGGGCCCCGACGCACTCGGCGTCGGGGCCCATTCTTGAACGATTGTCCGGCGGTGACCTACTCTCCCACACCCTCCCGAGTGCAGTACCATCGGCGCAGAGAAGCTTAACTTCCGGGTTCGGAATGTAACCGGGTGTTTCCTTCTCGCCATAACCGCCGTAACTCTATGAAACTGTCAAGCGTCACCGCTTGTTGTTTCAGAATTGCCTAGTGGACGCGAGCAAGAATCTTACTTTGGTGTGGCGCAGCTCCGGACCCGGCGAAGAGTAACAGAGCGCTGCACACACCAAAGAATATGCTTTGTGGTCAAGTCCTCGGCCTATTAGTACCGGTCAGCTCCACACGTTACCGTGCTTCCACACCCGGCCTATCAACCCGGTCGTCTACCGGGAGCCTTAACCCCTCACAGGGTGGGAGACCT
>NZ_SMLD01000282.1:0-6800 GCF_004352805.1 Nonomuraea mesophila | reverse complement strand
CGGCCGGTAAGACGGTGTTCGTGTTCCCCGGTCAGGGGTCGCAGTGGCTTGGTATGGGGGTGGAGCTGCTGGACGGGTCGCCGGTGTTCGCGGCGCGGATGGCGGAGTGTGAGGCGGCGCTGGCTCCGTTCGTGGACTGGTCGTTGACGGGTGTGTTGCGTGGTGAGGATGGCCAGCCGGGTTATGACCGGGTGGATGTGGTGCAGCCGGTGTTGTGGGCTGTGATGGTCTCTTTGGCGGAGGTGTGGCGTTCGCTCGGGGTGGCCCCTGCTGCGGTGGTCGGGCATTCGCAGGGTGAGATCGCGGCTGCGGTGGTGGCGGGTGCGTTGTCGTTGGAGGACGGCGCTCGGGTGGTGGCGTTGCGTAGTCAGGCGATCGTCGCTCTGGCCGGGCGTGGCGGGATGGCGTCGGTGCCGTTGGGTTCGTCCGGGGTGGGGGAGCTGCTGGCCCGCTGGGAGGGGCGGCTGTCGGTGGCGGCGGTGAACGGTCCCGCATCGACGGTGGTGTCGGGCGATGTGGACGCTGTCGATGAGTTGTTGGCGCATTGCGAGGGCGTGGGGGTGCGGGCCAGGCGGATCGAGGTGGATTACGCCTCGCACTCGGCGCATGTGGAGTCCATTCAGGACGAGCTCGCGAGGTTGCTGGCTCCGGTGACCCCGCGCGAGGCGGAGGTGGCCTGGTATTCGACGGTGCGGCGGGAGTGGTTGTCCGGTTCTGAGGTGGACGGCGCGTACTGGTACGAGAACCTGCGGCGGACCGTGTGGCTGGAGCCGTCGGTGGGTGCGCTGGCCGGGCAGGGCTTCGGCGCGTTCGTCGAGGTCAGCGCGCACCCGGTGCTGACGATGGCGGTGCAGGAGAGCGCCGAGCGTGCGGGTCATGAGGTGACGGCGTGCGGCACGCTGCGCCGCGACGACGGCGGTCTGCGCCGGTTGTGGGCGAGCGCCGCCGAGCTGTGGGTACGCGGGGTTGAGATCGACTGGCCGCAGACCTGCACCGGCTCCCGCCCGCAGATCATCGACCTGCCCACCTACGCCTTCCAGCACCAGCACTTCTGGCTGGAGGAGCGCACCGTGGTCGCGGGCGACGTCGGCGCCGCCGGGCTCGGCGCGGCGGGACACCCCCTTCTCGGCGCCGCGCTCTCGCTGGCCGACGCCGACACGGTGCTGCTCACCGGGAGGTTGTCGCTCAGAACCCACCCGTGGCTGGCCGACCACGCGGTCAACGGCCAGGTGCTGCTGCCCGGCACGGCGTTCGTCGACCTCGCCATCAAGGCGGGCGACGAGGCCGGCTGCGGTGTCCTCGAGGAGCTGACCATCCAGGCGCCGCTCATCGTGCCCGAGCGCGGCGCCGTCCAGCTCCAGCTGTCGGCCGGCGCCGCCGGCGAGGACGGGCGCCGGCAGCTCACCGTGCACAGCCGGCCCGACGGCGGGGCTGCCGACGACCCGTGGACCTGCCACGCCACCGGCGTGCTCGCCCCCGGGACCACGCCGCCTCCCGCACAGCAGCCGGCCGCCTGGCCGCCCGAGGGCGCCCAGCCGCTCGCGCTGGACGGCCTGTACGGCTGGCTCGGCGAGGTCGGCCTCGGCTACGGACCGATCTTCCAGGGACTGAAGGCCGCCTGGCGGCGCGACGACGAACTGTTCGCCGAGGTCGCGCTGCCGGACGACACCGACACCGGCGGCTTCGGGCTGCACCCCGCGCTGCTCGACGCGGCGCTGCACACCGTCGCGCTCAACGCGGCCACCGCCGAGGACGGGCCGCGCATGCCGTTCGCCTGGACCGGCGTACGGCTGCACGCGACCGGGGCCGCGTCGATCCGCGTCCGGCTCACGCCCCGCGACGCCGACCGCGTGACGCTGGCCGTCACCGACGGCACCGGCGTTCCCGTCGCCGACGTGGACTCGCTGATCCTGCGCCCCCTGCCCGCCGACCTCGGCACGCCGGCACGGAACGCCGACGACGACGCGCTCTACACACTCGAATGGGCGCCCGTCCCCACCGGCGAACCCGCGGGAGAGCAGCGGTGGGCGGTCGTCGGCGACCCGTCGGCCCTTCCCACCGCGGAAAGGTACGACACCGTGGCGAGTCTGATAGCCACCGAGTCCGTGGCAGGTCTGCTCGCCGGTGGGCAGGTGCCCGACTGGGTGGCCGTACCGCTGGAAGGCGGGGACGGCGGCGACCTGGCGGCGGCGGTGCACGAACGGACCTGCCACGTGCTCGACCTGCTGCGGACGTGGCTGGCCGACGAGGACCACCCGGCGTGCAGGCTCGTCCTCATCACTCACGGCGCGGTCGGCGCCACCGCGGACGACGAGGTGGCGGACCTGGTCAACGCAGCGGTCTGGGGCCTGGTCAGGTCCGCGCAGTCGGAGACCCCGGAACGGGTCGTCATCGCAGACCTCGACCACGACCCCGAGTCGTACAGTGCGCTGCCCGCCGCGCTCGCGACGGGGGAGACCCAGCTCGCGATCAGGAAGGGCACCGCGTATGCGCCCCGCCTGGGCCGTCCGGGCAGCGGCGGAGCGCTCGTCCCGCCCGCCGAGGCGGCGAACTGGCGGCTGGACGTGACCAGCCGCGGCACGGTCGACGACCTCGCCCTGATCCCCGCGCCCGCCGCGCCGCTCGCCCCCGGCCAGGTGCGCATCAGCACCCGGGCCATGGGGCTGAACTTCCGCGACGTGCTGATCGCCCTGGACATGTACCCGGGCGACGCGCCCATGGGCGGCGAGGGTGCCGGCGTCGTCATCGAGGTGGCGGACGACGTCACCACGTTCGCGCCGGGCGACCGGGTGATGGGCATCATCGACGGTTTCGCCCAGCAGGCGGTCGCCGACCACCGCATGGTCGCCCGCATCCCCGACGGCTGGTCGTACGCGCAGGCCGCGTCCGTGCCGATCGCCTTCGTCACCGCCTACCACGCCCTGGTGGACCTGGCCGGCCTCCGGGCCGGCGAGTCGCTGCTCGTGCACGCCGCCGCCGGCGGCGTCGGCATGGCCGCCGTGCAGCTCGCCCACCACCTGGGCGCCGAGGTGTACGGCACGGCGAGCGAGCCCAAGTGGCCCGCGGTACGCGAGCTCGGAGTTCCGGAGGAGCGCATCGCCTCCTCCCGGACGCTGGAGTTCGCCCAGACCTTCGACGCGGGCGTGGACGTCGTGCTCAACTCCCTCGCGGGAGAGTTCGTGGACGCCTCGCTCGGCCTGCTGCGGCCCGGCGGACGCTTCATCGAGATGGGCAAGACGGACGTACGCGACCCCGAGGGCCTGCCCGAGGTTCGCTACCAGAACTTCGACCTCACCCTGCTCGACCCGGAGCGGACCGGCGAGATCCTGGCGGAGATCGCCGAGCTGTTCGCGCGCGGCGCGCTGCGCCTTCCGCCGCTGCGGACCTGGGACGTGCGCCGCGCCCCCGAGGCGTTCCGGCACGTCGCCCAGGCCCGCCACATCGGCAAGGTCGTGCTGACCGCGCCGCCCGCGTTCGACCCCGACGGCACGGTGCTCGTCACCGGCGGCACCGGCGCGCTCGGCGCCATGGCCGCCCGCCGCCTGGTCACCGAGCACGGCGTACGGCACCTGGTGCTGGCCGGCCGGCGCGGCCCCGCCGCCGACGGCGCGGCGGCGCTGGAGGAGGAACTGACCGGGCTGGGCGCCACCGTACGGATCGCCGCCTGCGACGCCGCCGACCGCGACGCCCTGGCCGGGCTGCTCGCGACGATCCCCGCCGAGCACCCGCTCACCGGGGTCGTCAGCACGGCGGGCGTGCTCGACGACGGCATGATCTCGTCGCTCACGCCGGAACGGGTCGCGGCCGTGCTGCGCCCGAAGGTGGACGCGGCCGTCAACCTGCACGAGCTGACCGCGCACCTCGACCTGGCCCAGTTCGTCCTGTACTCGGGCGCGGCCGGCGTGCTCGGCAGCCCCGGGCAGGGCAACTACGCGGCGGCGAACACGTTCCTGGACGCGCTGGCCCAGCACCGCCGCTCCCGCGGCCTGGCCGGGACGTCGCTGGCCTGGGGTCTGTGGACGCCGCAGAGCGGCAGCGGCATGACCGGGCACCTCGACGAGGCCGACCTGGGCAGGCTCAGCCGGTCCGGCATGGGCGCGCTCGGCATCGACCAGGGCCTCGACCTGTTCGACCGGGCACTCGGCGTGGACGAGGCGGCGCTCGTACCGATCAACCTCGACCTCGCGACGCTGCGCGCGGGGGCCGCCAAGGGCTTCGGGCACCCGATGTTCCGCGGCCTGGTGCGCATCGCCACCCGCCGGGTGGTGGTGGCGGCCGAGACGCCGCAGGCCGACTCGCTCACCGACCGGCTCGCCGCCCTGCCGGACGACGACCGGCTGCCGATGCTGCTCGACCTCGTACGCGGCCACGTCGCCGCGGTGCTCGGCTTCCCCGGGCCCGAGGCGGTCGAACCGGCGCGGGCGTTCAAGGAGATCGGGTTCGACTCGCTGACGGCCGTGGAACTGCGCAACCGCCTGAAGACGGTCACCGGGCTGCGGCTGCCGGCCTCGCTGGTCTTCGACTACCCGAACTCCGCCGCGCTCGCCGGGCACCTGCTGGAGGAGCTGGCGCCGCCGGCCCACAGCGCCGAGCAGCAGCTCCTGGCGGAACTCGACCGGATCGAGGCCCGGCTGGCCGTCATGGCGGCCGGATGCGACACCGCCGGGGAGATCACCTCCCGGCTCGAACAGCTGGCCTTCTCGTGGAAGGAACGGCACCACGAGGACGACACCGCCGCCGAGGACGTGGCGGGCCAGCTCAGCGCGGCGAGCGCCGACGAGATCATCAACTTCATCGACAGCGAACTCGGACTCTCCTGAGCAGGCGTCACCGACGGCTAGGAAGGCACACCATGGCGACAGAGGAACAGCTCGTCGAATATCTCAAGCGGGTGACGACCGAGCTCCACGACAGCAAGAAGCGGCTGCAGGCGGCGGAGGACAAGGACCACGAGCCGATCGCCATTGTCGGCATCGGCTGCCGCTACCCCGGGGAGATCGAGAGCCCCGAGGACCTGTGGCGGATCGTGTCCGGCAGGACCGACGCCATCTCGGGCCTGCCCGACGACCGCGGCTGGGACCTGGAGTCGATGTACAACCCCGACCCGGACGCGTTCGGCACCTCGTACGTCCGCGAGGGCGGCTTCGTGAAGGACGTCACGACGTTCGACCCGGCGTTCTTCGGCATCTCGCCGCGTGAGGCGCAGGCGATGGACCCGCAGCAGCGGCTGCTGCTGGAGACGTCGTGGGAGGCGATCGAGCGGGCCGGCATCGACCCGGCCGCCCTGCACGGCAGCAGGACCGGCGTGTTCGTGGGGGCCAACAGCTCCGAGTTCCTCACGCTGATGACGCAGGCGCCGCCCGAGCTGCAGGGTTACCTGATGACCGGCGTCGCCACGAGCGTGGTGTCCGGGCGCATCTCGTACAGGCTGGGCCTGGAGGGGCCGGCCGTCACGATCGACACGGCCTGCTCGTCGTCGCTGGTGGCGCTGCACCTGGCGGTACGGGCGCTGCGCAACGGCGACTGCTCGCTGGCGCTGGCCGGAGCGGTCACCGTGCTGTCGTCGCCCGGCACGTTCATCGGCTTCAGCCGGGTGCGCGCGCTGGCCAAGGACGGCCGCTCGAAGGCGTTCTCGGCCGCCGCCGACGGCATGGCGCTCGCCGAGGGCGCGGGCGTCCTCCTGGTCGAGCGCCTGTCGGACGCCCGACGCAACGGCCACCCCGTGCTGGCCGTCGTCCGCGGGTCGGCGATCAACCAGGACGGCGCCAGCAACGGGCTCACCGCGCCGAACGGCCCGTCCCAGCAGCGTGTCATCCGCGCGGCCCTCGCCGACGCCAGGCTCGCGCCCGTCCAGGTGGACGCCGTGGAGGCGCACGGCACGGGCACCGAGCTGGGCGACCCGATCGAGGCGCAGGCGCTCATCGCCACCTACGGCCAGGACCGGCCGGACGAGCGCCCGCTCTGGCTCGGGTCGGTGAAGACCAACATCGGTCACGCGCAGGCCGCCGCCGGCGCGGCGGGCGTCATCAAGATGGTGATGGCGCTGCGCAACGGCGAGCTGCCCGCGACCCTGCACGCGGAGGAACGCTCGGAGCACATCGACTGGTCGAAGGGGGCGGTGGAGCTCCTGACGGACGCCCGCCCGTGGCCGGCCGGCGCGGAGCCGCGCAGGGCCGGCGTGTCGTCGTTCGGCATGAGCGGCACCAACGCGCACGTGATCATCGAGGAGGCGCCGGCCCTGCCGGCCGCGCCGCCGGCCGAGGACGGGCCACGCGAGGAGCCTTCCGCGCTGCCCTGGCTGCTGTCGGGGCGCGGCGCGGACAGCCTGCGGCGGCAGGCCGGGCGGCTCGCCTCGTGGACGCGCACCCGTCCCGGCGACAGCCCGGCCGACGTCGGCTGGTCGCTGCTGACGGGCCGCACGGCCTTCGACCACCGCGCTGTTGTGGTGGGCTCCGACCGCGACGAGCTGCTGGCCGGTCTGGACGGCCTGGCGGACGGCGTACCGGTGCCCGACGTGGTCCAGGGGGTCGCCGGCGGCGGTGGTAAGACGGTGTTCGTGTTCCCCGGTCAGGGGTCGCAGTGGCTTGGTATGGGGGTGGAGCTGCTAGACGGGTCGCCGGTGTTCGCGGCGCGGATGGCGGAGTGTGAGGCGGCGCTGGCTCCGTTCGTGGACTGGTCGTTGACGGGTGTGTTGCGTGGTGAGGATGGCCAGCCGGGTTATGACCGGGTGGATGTGGTGCAGCCGGTGTTGTGGGCTGTGATGGTCTCTTTGGCGGAGGTGTGGCGTTCGCTCGGGGTGG
>NZ_SMLD01000281.1:0-6833 GCF_004352805.1 Nonomuraea mesophila | reverse complement strand
ACTCCTTGGTCGGCGGCTCACCCGGCCGCAGCTTGCGGTAGATGTCGAGCAGGGCGTCATCCTGGCCGGCCGTGTGGTCCTTCTCCAGGGTGGCCCGCATCGACTCGTAGCGGCCGAAACGCTCGAGGATCTTCTCGCTGGTCCACCCCAGTGCCTTGAGAAGCACGGTGACGGCCTGCTTGCGCTTGCGGTCGATGCGCACACCGACGCTGTCGCGCTTGTCGATCTCGAACTCCAGCCAGGCACCCCGGGACGGGATGACCTTGCAGCCGTAGAGATCCTTGTCGGACGTCTTGTCGACGTTGCGTTCGAAGTAGACGCCCGGGGAACGGACCAGCTGGGAGACCACGACACGCTCGGTGCCGTTGATGATGAAGGTGCCCTTCGGCGTCATGAGCGGGAAGTCGCCCATGAACACCGTCTGGCTCTTGATCTCACCGGTGGTGTTATTGATGAACTCCGCCGTCACGAACATCGGGGCGGAGAAGGTCATGTCCTTGTCTTTGCACTCGTCTACGGAGTACTTCGGCGGCTCGAACCGGTGGTCGCGGAACGACAAGGACATGGTCCCCGAGAAGTCCTCGATCGGACTGATCTCTTCGAAGATCTCTTCGAGACCCGACTGGGTCGGGACGTCCCTGCGCCCGGCCTGGCGAGCCGCCTCTACCCGGGCCTTCCACTTCTCGTTGCCGAGCAGCCAATCGAACGACTCGGTCTGCAGGGCGAGAAGGTCAGGAACTTCGAGAGGCTCCTGGATGCGCGAAAAAGACACGCGACGGGGACCAGCGGGTACGGCGGAGGCGTTGCGCGAGGCTGCCAACAGATGTCCTTCCGAGGGCTCGCGGCGGACTGACTACACGCACGCCAGACAACCTCGCAACGTGAGCAAGCATCACGGGTCGTCAAAGGGCAGCGCAAAGGGGCAGTGTAGCCGAACGGCACACGCCTGTCCACTTCGCTCTCGCTGCATGCTCCACGTTGGTCGCAGCATCGCCCGTTCAGGCGGATACGTCAAGCCCACAAGCGCGACTTTTAGCCGACTAGGGGCCCGGACGCTGGGTTTTCTCCCCTGTGTGACCGATCGCCTACCGCCAGGCCCAAGACGATACCCGCGAACGGGGGCGGTTAACGCTCTGTCACACCGAGGGCCGAACCCATGCCGGCAACCGGTGTAGCTGTGACTGAGGTACCCGTGGCTTTGACTGCACTAAACCTGTTTTTTGATAACAATTGAAGAAGCGGCGCGCCGGAGGGTCAGGCGGTCCCGAGCAGGGTCGACAGATCGGCCACCAGCCATCGCGACTCTTGCCGAACCATCACCAACCTTGCCCGGTTCTGGGTGAACCCTTGCTGGAGCCCGTCCTCGCCGGAGGCCTCTTTGACCGTACCCATGTTCACGATCAGCAGAACCTCCACGCGGCCGGCTTCCGCCCGCTCGACCCCGGCCCCCGCCACGGACACGGTCTGGACGATCTTCTGAGCCTTCGCCCTGGACACGAGGCTCGTGTTCAGCTGCCCGTAGTAGGAGCTCAGCTCCCCCGTGGTGTGCGCCCTCGCGCGTGCCAGGTCCTTCTCCACCGTGCGGTAGTCGTACGAGAGCAGGTCGGGCGCCGCCCGCCTGGCGGCGGTGAGCGCCTGCGCGGCGGCCTCGTCGGCGGCGCGCAGGTCACGCAGCTCGAACCACATCACCGGGACCGCCACCCCCGCCGCCGCCACGAGGAGGCCGAGCAGCACGATCGCGAAGACCCTCACGTGACCTGCACCGCCTTCGACACCAGCCAGGAGCCCGCGGTTCTGGTCAGGTCCATCGACCACCGGTAGTAGCGCTCCTGCGGCGGGTTGTCCGAGCCCTCCCAGCGGATCTCCACGTCGGCCACGACGAGGACCTTGGCGCCGGTCTCCGTCAGTGACACCAGCCCGGTCGCGCGCAGGACGCCGTGCTGGACCACCTTGTTGGCGACGGTGGTCGAGCGGAGCCTGCCGGCGTCGGCCTCGTAGCCGGCCCTGGCCGGCCCGGTGGAGGTGTCGAGGATGCGCTTCATGCCGTCGTCGACGCTGCGGTGGTCGAGCGAGATCAGGCTGAGCGCGTGGGTGCCGGCCGCCCGCAGCACGGTCTGCCTGTCGGCCGCCCTGGCCTGCTCGGCGCGCGTCTGCACGACGATCCACACGCCCGTGCCCACGAGCGCCACCAGCAGCCCGCCCAGCGCCGCGATGAGGATGCGAGCGGGTCGTGCCGCGAGCCCTGCCACGACGCGCTCACCCCTTCCCCTGGCCGGTCCGCCGGATCATAACCCGGCACTCGCGCGGGGAGCCCCTGAACCAACCGAGGCGGCATAACGCCCACCCCGATCGAATCAACCGAAACCCACGAATGCCCCTGTACGGGCCTGAGGGCCACGCTGAGGCACCGGCAGCGCGCGTCGCCTCCCGGAAGCCCGCCCGCTATCGCGTGCCGTGGAGATGGGCGTTGACCAGGCGTGGATACTCCTCCAGCCAGTTGCGGCCACGCTCGTCCACGAACGAACCCCGCGGCGGGATCACGCCGTTGGCCGCCAGCCACGCGCCGGGCGGCCGCTGGCTGTGGCGGATCGAGTTGTCGCTCGGCATGAGCTGCGGCGGGATCGGCGGCAGCGCGCCGGGGTCGTGTCCCAGCTGCGCCTCGGCCTCCAGCTCCGTGATGTCCTTCTCCTCGGACATGCCGATCGGCCCGTGTTTCCTGGCGTTGAGGAACTGGCGTACCACCGGCTCGTCGCTCGACAACAACATCTCGCGCGGGCCGAACATCACCAGCTCGCGTCTGAAGAGCAGCCCGATGTTGTCGGGGACCGTACGGGCGGTGTTGATGTCGTGGGTCACGATCAGGAACGTCGCCTCGATCTCGGCGTTGAGGTCGACGATGAGCTGGTTGAGGTAGGCGGTGCGTACGGGATCGAGGCCGGAGTCGGGCTCGTCGAACAGGATGATCTCGGGGTCGAGCACCAGCGCCCTGGCCAGCCCCGCCCGCTTGCGCATGCCGCCGGAGATCTCCCCCGGCAGCTTCGACTCGGCGCCGAGCAGCCCGACGAGCTCCATCTTCTCCATGACGATCGCGCGGATCTGGCTCTCGGACTTCTTGGTGTGCTCGCGCAGCGGGAAGGCGATGTTGTCGTAGAGGCTGAGCGAGCCGAACAGGGCACCGTCCTGGAAGAGCACGCCGAAGAGCCTGCGCAGTTCGTACAGTCTGCCCTCGTCGCAGTGGGCGAGGTCGTAGCCGTCGATCCAGATGTGGCCGCGGTCGGGCCTGAGCAGGCCGACGAGCGACTTGAGGAAGACCGACTTGCCGGTGCCCGAGGGGCCGAGCAGCACGGAGATCTCGCCGGGCGGGAGGGTGAGCGAGACGTCCTCCCAGATGACCTGCCGACCGAACGACTTGGTCAACCCGTCGACCACGACTTCGACGCCCACTGGCCACCTCGGCATTTCCGGGGATGTGGCCTTACCGTAACGGCGATCCGCCGTGGCGAGACCCCATCCGGCAACTTGTTACGGGCCGGTTATGAGACGTCGGGTCCAGTAAGGGCCCGCAGGCCGGGACGGAGCAGCCGGGCGAGCTCCTCCGGCGGCGCCTCGCACAGTTCGTCGAGTTCGAGCAGCCGGTGGCCCACGGTCACGCCGACCATGACCGTCATGACCAGCGCCGCGCGCAGGCGTGCGTCCTCGCCTGGGATGGATTCCGCGAGCCGGTCGATCTGCGCCCCGAGCGTTCGCCGCGCCGACGCGGCGGCCTCGGGGTGCGTGAGCATCGAACGCATCATGGCCAGCGAGCTCTGCGGCATCTCGCCCAGCTTCACGCCGAGGGTGGCCAGCAGCCGCTCGACCAGGTCATCGCCGCCGGCGGCCGTGTCGGTGTCCACCACGCGCACGGCCTGCTGGAAGAGCTCCTGCTTGCTGCCGAAATATTGCATCACGAGGGCGGGGTCGACCTCGGCCGACCTGGCGATGGCCCTGATCGTGGCGCGCTCGTAGCCGACGTCGGCGAACAACGCCCTGGCCGCGTCGAGGATCCGTCCTTCGGTCCTGCGCCGCCGCTCGGCCCGGGGAAGCATCTTCTCGCCCATCGATCCGACCCTACATGCGTTGACATTCCTCCCCCTCTTGGCTCTACGCTTGTTGAGTCAACGTGCGTTGAGCGAAAGGTGCGAGCATGTCCATCGAAGAGATCGTCACGGGTTACCACGCGGCGATGTCGCACAAGTCCCCTGACGAGCTGGCCGGTCTCTATGCGGAGAACGGGCTGCACGAGTTCCCGTTCGGCGAATTGCCGCCGTTCAGGGGACGGGAGGAGATCCGTACGGGCTACCGCGGCATGTGGGGCGCGATGCCCTTCGCGGTGCGGGAGGTGCGGCGGCGGGCTCTGCTGCGTACCGACGACCAGGAGGTCGTGGTCGTCGAGCAGGACACCCTCGTCGAGGTCGGCGAGGAGCTGATCACGGTGCCCGGTCTGCTGGTGCTCAGGATCAGGGACGGCGAGATCGTCCACGCCAGGGACTACATGGACACCAGCGCCATCGCGCGGGTCGAGTCCGCGGCCTCCCCGTGAACGCGAAAAGAGGCGGACGCACCCGGCACCAGGGTGCAGCCGCCTCTTTCCTGAAGAGCGTGTGCGAAGGGAAGTTACTTCACGGTGACGGTGGCGCCGGCGCCCTCGAGGGCAGCCTTGGCCTTCTCCGCCTGCTCCTTGTTGACCTTGCCGTCGAAGACGGGCTTGGGAGCGCCGTCGACCAGGTCCTTGGCCTCCTTGAGGCCCAGGGACGTCAGGGCGCGGATCTCCTTGATGACCTGGATCTTCTTGTCGCCGGCGGCCTCGAGGACGACGTCGAACTCGTCCTGCTCCTCGGCGGCGGGGGCCTCGGCGCCGGCGCCACCGGCGGCGGGGGCGGCAGCGACCGCGACGGGCGCGGCGGCCTTGACGTCGAAGACCTCTTCGAACTGCTTCACGAACTCGGACAGCTCGAGGAGGGTCATCTCCTTGAACGCGTCGAGCAGCTCGTCGGTGCTGAGCTTCGCCATGATGGTTTCCTTACGTTAGGACGTGCTGAGAACTAGGAACGGGACCGCGGAGTTGCGGCAACCCCCGTGTTACTCGCCCGCCTCTTCGCGCTTCGCGCGCAGGGCGTCGGCCAGCTGAGCCATGTTGGTCGGCAGCGCGGCGAACACCGCGGCAGCGGCGCTCTGCTTCGCCTTCATGGCACCGGCCAGCTTCGCGAGGAGGACCTCGCGGGACTCGAGGTCGGCGAGCTTGGTGATCTCGGTGGCGTCGAGCGTCCTGCCGTCGAGGACACCGCCCTTGATCACCAGAAGGGGATTGACCTTGGCGAAGTCACGCAGACCCTTGGCCGCCTCGACAACGTCGCCGTTGACGAACGCGATCGCCGTCGGGCCGGTGAGCAGGCTGTCGAGGCCCGCGAGGCCGGCCTCGCCGGCCGCGAGCTTGGTCAGGGTGTTCTTCGCCACGGCGAACTTCGCATTCTCACCGAGAGAGGTGCGCAGCTCCTTGAGCTGGGCGACGGTGAGACCGCGGTACTCGGTCAGAACGGCGGCAGCGCTGCCCTCGAACTCGCTCTTGAGCTCGGCAACCGCTGTCGCCTTATCCGCCCTCGCCATGGGCCTCCTTCCAGATGTGCCACCGGCGAAGGCGCCCCGACATGAGAACAGCCCCGAGCGCAGGGCGCACGGGGCTCACACACACGGATCACACCATGTGGGAAACTCGCATCACACCTGCGCGGGCCGTCCACATGACGTGGATCCTTCGGTCGCCAGGTTTTGAGGCACCTGACGACGACCGGCGGTCTTCGGCACCGACCAGACTACGCGCTGGCCGCCGAGTTTCCAAATCGTTCTCAGTTGGTCTTGCCCTTGGGCAGCTCTCCCACCTGGTCGGCGGGCGGAGCCTCGATGGCGACCGGCTCGTTGAAGCCCTTGAAGAACAAGGTGGCGTCCAGCGCGCCGCCCTCCTTCGAGCCGTTCAGCGCCAGCTTGCGGGGCAGGCCGTCCGCGGCCACCCAGATGTCGAACTTGACGTCCTTCAGCTCCGCCAGGCCCTCCTTGGCCTGCTCCTGCTTGTCGGCGGGCAGCTGCTGAACGGCCGCGTCGACCGGGAACGTGCCGCTGTAGTGGGTGGTGTCCTCGCCGTTGACGCTCTCGTTCCCGACCGACTGCACGTCCTGCGAGGCCGTGACGAGCTTGGTCATGTTGCCCAGGTCGAACTGCTGGATCTGGGTGAGGACCTGGTTGACCTGGTTGGAATCACCCATCTCGCCGAGCGGGACCTTGATCCACGGCTTGGTGGCGCCCACCATCTTGTTGAGCGCCTCGACCTTGATGTAGACGGTGTCGCCCTGGAGCACGGCACGCGCGCCGCCCGGCAGGCTCTGGCCGCCCATGTCGGCGCTGTCGAGGGTGAGGTCGACGGCCAGCTGCGGCTTGCTCTGGTAGAGCATGCGGCCCTGCATCTTGCCGGACCCCTCCTGCGGATGGGTCATGGTGACGACGGCGTCCACCGTGTAGCTGCTCACCTCCGCGGTCTTCTGCGCGGCCTGCGAGAGGACCTCCGAGGCGGCCAGGTTGACCTGGATGGGCTGGGCGTTCGATCCACAACCGGCGACCGCTGCCACGACGAGCGCGGCGCCGGCCGCGGAGAGACTTATGCGCTTCAGCATGTTTTGACCTTACGTTCAAGTACGCCGCCGTGGCGCTTTCCCCTGACATATAAGGGAAAACCCAGGGTTATCCCCCACACTCTCCACACATCTCCTTCACATGTGGTGCCCCGCCACCCGATCCCCCACGCC
>NZ_SMLD01000280.1:0-6909 GCF_004352805.1 Nonomuraea mesophila | reverse complement strand
GCCTTCACCCACCCGAAGCCCAAACCACTCTCATCACGACACACGACACCCCGACGAAGCTCGCCACCACCCGCAGCACCCTGGCGGCCGTCGCCACGATCCGCGGCGCCGTGATGGCGCTCGTCTTGACGGCCACCGTCATCGCCGTCCCAGCGCCCGCAGCGGCAAGGGCCTCACCCACATGGCGCTGGCCGCTGGATGGTCACCCTCGCGTCATCCGCCGCTTCGCTCCACCACCTGAACCGTGGCTGGCCGGCCACCGAGGCGTCGACCTGGCCGCCCCGCCAGGCGCCACGGTGCTCGCGGCAGGCGCGGGCACGGTCCGGTTCGCGGGCCCGGTCGGAGGAAGGGGTGTGATCACGGTCGAGCACACGAGCGGCCTGCGCACGACGTACGTACCGGTCACCTCATCCCTGACGCAGGGCCAATCCATCGCGCAGGGCGCCAAGCTGGGCGTCCTCGAGTCGTCGACCGATCACTGCCAGGAGCCATGCCTCCATTGGGGCCTCCTGCGCGGCGCCCGTTACCTCGACCCTCTCCTCCTCCTGGGCCAAGCCCCCATCCGCCTTCTCCCTTTCTGGCAGGCGAGCCCCGAACACCTTCCCCACGGCTCTCCCCCGAGCCCGCACTCCGCGCCTCCACCGTCAGCCGACTCGGGCATCGCCGCTCCGCCACAGGCGCATGCCACCGCCATCCCCCTGTCGGCGACATCCCGCGCACCCGTTCCACCAGGGCCTGCAGTTCGATGGAGCGCAGCCCCCGTACCAGCGGCTCTCGCGGCATGGTGGGCCACGGCCCCCGTACCACCAACACGTACGACCCGGCAGACCACCGCGCCCGCACCACCGACACGAACAACCCGACACACCATCCCGCCCGTACCATCAGCCCTCGCGACCCGCCAGGCCATCGCGCCCCCGCCACCGGTACCGGTGTCGGCGAGAAGGGTCACCGCGCCCGATCCGCCAGCGGCGCTCCCTCACTCCACCGGCGTTCTTGTCGTACGGCCGGTTCACGAGGCACGGCCGTCCAACCCGCCCGCGCCAGTCCTGACGGTCTCGGTTCCGGCCATCCCCGCCGCGAGCGCGATCGTCCTGAGCGCGCTGCTGGGAGGGTTCCTTCTCCTCAGCGTGGTCACGACCGTACGTCGGCGCCTGCGCTCCCGGTCCCCCTCTCACCGGCACATCGCGCCACAAGGCCGACACCGTAAACGGCACCGCAGGAGAGGCGATCGCGACCGCCGTCCGCGCCACGGCTGACCAGGTACGTCCGGCAACGGCACACCGGTTATCCACAACTTCTCGGTAACACCACCGCCATCCCCAGAACCCCGTTCGGCCGACCTCGCCCCACCTCGAATCCACGAGAGTCGGTGCCCGGCAACCAGACGGAGGTGGCACATGCCCGCGAACAACAGACTCGGCCTCGGCAAGCAGGGCGAGCAGCTAGCCGTGACCTACCTGGAGGCACAGGGAATGAAGGTGATCGAGCGCAACTGGCGCTGCCGTCATGGCGAGATCGACGTCATCGCCGAAGAAGGCCCCAGTCTGGTCGTGGTCGAGGTCAAGACACGGTCGGGCACGTCACACGGCACGGCTTTGGAGGGTGTGAGCAGGGCCAAGCTGGTCCGGCTTCACATGCTGGCGGCGAAGTGGCTGGCCACGCAGCAGCGCAGCTTCGACTCCGTGCGCGTGGACGTGATCGCCCTTGAGCGCTTCGCCGGCGATTTCGCACTGCGCCACGTACGGGGGGCGATCTAGATGGCCGTGGCCCGCACCCGCAGCGTGGCCGTCGTCGGGGTCGCCGGCCGCACCGTCGAGGTCGAGGCCGACGTGGGCAACGGACTGGCGGGCATCCATCTCATCGGCCTCCCCGACACCGCGCTCAGCGAGGCCCGCGACCGGGTCAGGTCCGCTGTGGTCAACAGCAGCTACCCATGGCCAGACGCCCGCATCATCGTCAGCCTGTTCCCTGCCAGCCTGCCCAAACGGGGGTCGCAGTTCGACCTGGCCATAGCCGTGGCGATCCTCGGCGCCGCGGGTGTGATCCCCGCCGAGCGCATCGCGGAGCCGTTCTTCCTGGGTGAGCTCGGCCTCGACGGCCGCATCAGACCCGTGCGCGGCGTCCTCCCCTCGGTGCTCGGTGCCGGCAAGCACGGTGGTGCGACGGTCGTCGTACCGTCCGCCAACGCGGCCGAAGCATCCCTGGTGCCCGATGTGAAGGTCGTCCCCATGGAGGGCCTGCGGCAGCTGGTCGAGTGGCTGCGCACAGGAGACGACCCTCCGCAGGCCCGGGCCGACGACGGCGCGCAGGCACGGAGGTCCACCATCGATCCCGCGGTTGACCTGTCGGAGGTCGTAGGCCAGCCGGTGGCCCGCCGAGCCCTCGAAGTGTGCGCGGCAGGCGGCCACAACCTGTGGATGCTCGGCCCGCCCGGCACCGGCAAAACCCTGCTGGCCGAACGCCTTCCCACCCTCCTTCCGGATCTGGAGCTCGATCACGCCCTGGAGGTCACCGCCATCCATTCCGTTGCGGGGGTGCTGCCGCCCGATTCGCCCATGATGAGCAGGCCACCGTTCGTCGCCCCGCACCACACGGCGACGTCCGCCGCGATCATCGGCGGCGGCAGCGCGGTCGTGCGTCCGGGTGCGGTCTCCCTTGCCCACAGGGGCCTGCTGTTCATGGACGAGGCTCCCGAGTTTCCCCGTCACGTCCTTGACGCCCTGCGACAGCCGCTGGAGTCCGGCCGGGTGACGGTGTCGAGATCGGCGGGCTCGGTCACGTTCCCTGCCCGGTTCATGCTCGTCCTGGCCGCCAATCCCTGTCCCTGCGCCCAGGCCGACGACAAGGGCGAGGCGTGCAAGTGTTCGCCCACGACCAGACGCCGCTACCTCGGCAGGCTCTCAGGCCCGCTCCTTGACCGCATAGACATGAAGGTCACGGTCGCCCGCTCGACCCGGCGCGAGCTTCTGGCCGACCGGCAGTTCGTGGAGACCAGCAAAACCGTGGCCGAACGCGTGCTGGTGGCCCGCGACCGAGCCGCCAAACGCCTGGCCGGCACCCCCTGGCGCACCAACGCCGAGATTCCCTCCTCCATCCTGCACGCCGACTACCGCCCAGGTGAGGCGGCCATGCGGCCTATGACGTCCTGCCTCGACTCCGGCATCCTCACCGCCCGGGGCCTCGACCGCGTGGTGCGGGTCGCCTGGACCCTCACCGACCTGGCGGGCAAGGACCGCCCGGAGGAGGACGAGACCACGGCCGCCCTCAGTTTCTGGCTGGGAGTCACGTCGTGACGCAGCCGATTCCCCACACCAGGCCCCGTGTCATCGCCCCAGGGCCCTGTCCGGCGAGGAGACCCCGGTTCCGCAGAGGCCCTCCCGGCGAGTTCGCCAGGGTCGATTCCAGACCTCTCGCATGCGGGTCCCCCTGTTTCAGCTCTGCACCAGTTCCCTGTCCGTTTCCAAGACCCCTTTGGACGGTCCATGTCCGTTCCACTTCACGAAAGCACCACCAGTAGCCCCATGCCATCCGCTCCCGCGACCACGTCACCTCCGGCCTCCGCAGCCGATACAGCCGCCCAGCCCATCCAACACACCACTCCGCCGCCGACCTCCCCATCCGCGCCGGCCACCTCACTCCCGCCCACCCATAGGCCCGTACACACTCTTCCGTCCACCACGACAACCGTGAACTCCGGGCGGGCCGCGGTCGCCATGACCTCACCCTCGGGGCGGGTGCGGGAGGAGACGAACGAACTGGTGGCCAGGGCCGCTCTCATGCGCGCCACCGACGTGGGCGACCCTGTCATGGGGCGTCTCGTCGCCCAGTACGGCGCCGCGGAGGCGGCGGCAGCGATCCGTGCACGCGCCTTGCCTCCCGAGTTCGCCGCGCGGGAGGCCCGGCACGAGCGCCCGCCCGACCTCACCGGCCGACTGAACGCCTGGTACGCCCGGCTGGCGGCCGCCAGACCGGCGGGCGACCTGGAAGCAGGTGAGAAGGCTGGAGCGAGGCTGATCATCCCTGGCAGCCCGGAATGGCCGACCCAGCTCGACCAACTGGGGGCCAGCCGTCCTCTCGGGCTGTGGCTGCACGGCACGGCCGACCTGCGCTTCGCGTGCCTGAAGTCCGTCGCCGTGGTCGGCGCCCGTGCCGCCACGTCCTACGGTTCACACATCGCTGCCCAGTTCGGTGTGGGGCTCAGCGAGTCCGGCTGGACGGTGGTGTCAGGTGGCGCGTACGGCGTGGACGGGGCGGCGCACAAAGGAGCTCTGGCGGCCGATGCCCCCACGGTGGCCGTGCTGGCGTGCGGCGTGGACGTCTGCTATCCGAGCAGCCACGACACCCTGTTCGCGGCCGTCAGGCAGCAGGGTGTCGTGATCAGCGAATGCCCGCCGGGCGTCCATCCCACCCGGGCCCGCTTTCTTGTCAGAAACCGCCTGATCGCCGCCCTGTCGAGGGGCACCGTGGTGGTGGAGGCAGCGTTGCGCAGCGGCGCGCTCAACACGGCCGCCCATGCGCTGTCCCTCAACAGGCACCTGGCGGCGGTGCCCGGCCCCATCACGTCGAGCCAGTCGGCCGGCTGCCACCGGCTGCTCAGGGAGCGCAAGGCAGTCTGCGTGACCACGCCTGAAGAGATGATCGACCTGGTCGGCGTGATAGGCGACGACCTGGCCCCGCAGAGCCGAGTCCCCGCCGTCTCCAGGGACAGACTGAACGAGTCCACGAAGAGAGTGCTTGACGCCATTCCCGCCCGAGGCGGCGCGGGGCCCGCCTCCATCGCGGTGGCTGCGGGGGTAAGCCTGGATACGACCTTGAGCGCGCTGGGCGGCCTGGCAGCCGCAGGCTACATCGAACGCGCCGCGAACGGCTGGCGCCTGCGCAAGCCCGCGACCAGCTACCGCAAGGCTTCCGAAGCAGCCGCCCTGCAACCTCCGCTCACCGCGGAGGCCGCCGACCAGACGGACGACCCGCCGTTCCCTGACGACTCGCCGATCACCCAGCCGGCAGCGGAGGGGCTGCATCCCTGACACCTGGCGGTGGCCCGACGCACACCAGTGACCGTGCGGACTGACGTGGACATGGTGACGGCCATCGCGTGATCCTTGGAGGGCCTGCATCAAGACCGGAGGAGAGCACCGCGATGGCCGCACACAACAGTCTGTCGTGTGTCCGCCGAAAGGCGAAGAGAACCACGCACCGGTGACTCCTACTTTTTGCCGACATAGTTGAGGATCATGACAATCGCTTGTTGACGTCGCCGCTCGGCACACGTGGCACCGTCGATGCGCGGGCACGGCCGGAGGGGGAAACACATCACGAGGGGTGAAGCAGCACGACGTATGCCAGTGAACGACGAGCAGGCTGGTAAGTCAGGAATGCCTACGAGAGCGCCGCCGCAGACAGGACGGCCGGCACTGGTGGGAAGGCCAGGCACAGGCGAACCGGCTGACGCACATGACGAGGGGCAGGCACGTTGACGGTCATACGCGGGCCGGCCAAGAGCATCACGGGCGGCGGAAAGGTGGCGACACAGCACCATGGCCGGCACCGACGATGATGGGGACGTGGAAGACATGGTTCGTGAGGACGGCGCCGCGGCTGTGACGAGGGACGATGTGCTGGCCGATTTCGGCCGGTACCTGCGGCTGGAGCGCGATCTCTCACCGCACACGGTCCGGGCTTACCTGACCGACGTCACCTCCCTGCTCGATCACCTGGGCGGAGAGCTAGGCGGTCTGGACATCGGGGCTCTCAGGGGGTGGCTGGCCGACCAGCACGAGGAGGGAAAGGCCAGAGCCACGCTGGCACGCCGGACCGCCTGCGCCCGCACCTTCACCGCCTACTGCCATCGCCGCGGCTGGCTGCCCACAGACCCGGGATTGCTGCTGGGCACCGCCAAGACGGCCCGGTCGCTGCCATCCGTACTCGACCAGGAGCAGGCGCAGGCCGCGATGGAGGTCCCAGCCGCCGCGGAGCCGAAGGAACTGCGCGACCAGGCGTTGCTGGAGCTCCTGTACGCCACGGGCGTGCGGGTGAGCGAGTTGTGCGCCCTGGACGTCGACGACGTCGACCGTGAACGGCACGTCCTCAGGGTCCTCGGTAAGGGGCGCAAGGAGCGTTCGGTGCCATTCGGGTTGCCCGCGCTGCGCGCCCTGGACAGGTGGTGCATCCACGGGCGGCCGCTGTGGGCCCGAGCGAAATCGGGGCCCGCGCTCTTCCTGGGGGTCCGTGGCGGCCGCATCGACGCGGGCACGGTCCGGAGGGTGGTACACGCGCGGCTGGCCCAGGTTGACGGGGCGCCCGACATGGGGCCGCACGGTCTCCGGCACACCGCGGCGACACACCTGCTGGAGGGCGGGGCGGACCTGCGTAGCGTCCAGGAGTTGCTCGGGCACGCATCGCTGAACACCACGCAGATCTACACCCACGTCTCCATCGAACGGTTGCGCGCCGCCTACCGCCAGGCCCATCCCAGGGCCTGAACGGCGATACGGCCGGGCCGCTCTGAGGGCTTCGCACGGCCGGGCCGCTCTAAGGCTTCGCCCGGCCGACGCCGCTCTTAGGCTTCGCACCGCCGAACTTCACCACGGCACCGGCGACCGCCCCACAACGTTCTGACCCCACGTCGTCTCCGCGTCGTTCGATCGAATCGGCACCGAGCCGGAGCAATCAGCGAGATCACTTCAAGTCGCTGGCATAGGCCCCAGCACGAGGCACACGCCAACTCAGCACAGGAACCGTCCGCTCCCTGGAGCCCGTCCCAAGAACCGGTTCTCCGTGGGATTCCCACCATCCTGGGGTCCATCCCTAGAGCCCCGCTCGCGGTGGGTCCGTCAGTCCCCGGAGCCTGTTCCCCGTGGGGTCGGTCCCTGGAGCCCGTTCTTCGTGGAGCCCGCCCCTGAAGCC
>NZ_SMLD01000027.1:0-73900 GCF_004352805.1 Nonomuraea mesophila | reverse complement strand
GAGTCGATCGCGAGTGGCATCGGCGGGGTCAAGATCAAGGTGGGTCAGCCGGATATGAGGGAGGATCTGCGCCGGTTGGCGGCGGTGCGTGAGCATCTGGGGGCGGATGTGCCGCTCATGGTGGATGCCAACCAGCAGTGGGATCGGCATGCGGCGTTGCGGTTCGGGCGGGCGGTGGAGGAGCTGGGGCTGGTGTGGATCGAGGAGCCGCTCGACGCGTACGACGCCGAGGGCCACGCGCGTCTGGCCGACGCCCTCGACACCCCGATCGCCACCGGTGAGATGCTCTCCAGCGTCGCCGAGCACGTCCGGCTCATCGACCTGCGCGCCTGCGACATCATCCAGCCCGACGCCCCGCGCGTCGGCGGCATCACCCCCTTCCTGCGCCTGGCCACCCTCGCCGACCACGCGGGCCTGCAACTCGCGCCGCACTTCGCCATGGAGATCCACCTCCACCTGGCCGCCGCCTACCCGCGCGAGCCGTGGGTCGAGCACTTCGAATGGCTCAACCCCCTGTTCGACGAGCGCCTGGAGACCCGTGACGGGCGCATGATCGTGCCCGACCGGCCCGGCCTCGGCTTCACGCTCAGCGAGCAGTGCCGCGCATGGGTCTCCGACAGCGTCGAGTTCGGCCGGAGTTGAGCGTGACAACGCCGCCGGGCGACCGCATCGAGTCCGTACGGCTGCGCCGCTACGCCGTGCCCCTCGCGGCCCCGGTGAGCGATGCCAAGGTCGCCACCGGACGCCAGCGCCCGCTCACCAGGATCGACGTGCTGACCTGCGAGGTCACCACGGCCGACGGCCTGGGCGGGCTGGGCTTCTCCTACACCACGCGCGCCGGCACCGCCGCGCAGTACGCCCACGCCGCGGAGATCGGGGAACGCCTGCTCGGCCGGGATCCGTCGGACATCGGCCGGGTCTACGACATGTTGTTGTGGGCGGGGGCGTCGGTCGGGCGTTCCGGGGTGGCGATCCAGGCGCTGGCGGCGGTCGACGTCGCGCTGTGGGATCTGAAGGCGAGGCGGGCGGGGTTGCCGCTGGCGAAGTTGCTGGGTTCGTACCGCGACGCGGTCAGGACGTACAACACCTCGGGCGGCTACCTCCAGGCGCCGGTCGAGGAGGTGAAGGCGCGGGCCTCGGAGTCGATCGCGAGTGGCATCGGCGGGGTCAAGATCAAGGTGGGTCAGCCGGATATGAGGGAGGATCTGCGCCGGTTGGCGGCGGTGCGTGAGCATCTGGGGGCGGATGTGCCGCTCATGGTGGATGCCAACCAGCAGTGGGATCGGCATGCGGCGTTGCGGTTCGGGCGGGCGGTGGAGGAACTGGGGCTGGTGTGGATCGAGGAGCCGCTCGACGCGTACGACGCCGAGGGCCACGCGCGTCTGGCCGACGCCCTCGACACCCCGATCGCCACCGGTGAGATGCTCTCCAGCGTCGCCGAGCACGTCCGGCTCATCGACCTGCGCGCCTGCGACATCATCCAGCCCGACGCCCCGCGCGTCGGCGGCATCACCCCCTACCTCAAGGTCGCCGCCCTGGCCGACCACGCCGGCCTCCAGGTCGCGCCGCACTTCGTGATGGAGATCCACGTGCACCTGGCCGCCGCGCACCCGAGCGAGTCCTGGGTCGAGCACATCGAGTGGCTGTCGCCGCTGTTCGACGAGCGCCTCACGATCGAGGACGGCCGCATGCTGGTGCCCGACCGGCCCGGCCTCGGGCTCAGCGTCGCGGACGAGGCCGCGGCCTGGTGCCTCGACGCCGTCGAGTTCCGCGCGCCGGGCAGGTAGATTGTCACCCGTGCCGCCGGACAGGAAACTCGATCGCGACACCGGGCGTGGCCTCGCCCACGAGCTGGTCGAACGGCTGCGATCCCGCATCCTGGCCGGTGAGATCGCCCCCGGCCAGAAGCTGCCCACCGAGTCCTCGCTGGTCGAGGAGTTCGGCGTGAGCCGCACGGTGGTCCGCGAGGCCATCTCGCGGCTGCAGGCGGCGGGGCTCGTCGAGACCTTCCAGGGCCGCGGCTCGTTCGTGCTCGACGTGCCCGCTCCCGCGCCCTTCTCCGTGGAGACCTCGCGGGTCCGCACGCACCGCGACGTCCTCGACATGATCGACTTCCGCATCGGGGTCGAGTCGGAGTCGGCGGGGCTGGCCGCGGAGCGCCGTACCGACCTGCAGCTCAAGGCCATCGAACGCGCACTCGTCGACCTCGGGAGCTCCGCCGGGCATCCCGGCCACGCCGTCGAGGCCGACTTCCGCTTCCACCTCAAGGTCGCGCTGGCCTCCGGCAACCGGTTCTACTCCGACCTGCTCGCCTCGATCGGCCCCATGATGATCATGCTGCCGCGTACGCGGCTGGCGCACGGCTACACGGTCTCCGACGCCACCCACCTCACCCGGGTGACGCTCGAACACGAGAACGTCTACCGCGCCGTCGCCGACCAGGACGCGGCGGCGGCGCGGGCCGCGATGCGGCTGCACCTGTCCAACTCGCGCGCCCGGCTGCAGGCCCCCTGACAGTCAGCGCCGACGGTCAGCGCCGACTGCCAGGGCCGACTGCCAGGGCCGACTGCCAGGGCCGACTGCCAGGGCCGACTGCCAGGGCCGACTGCCAGCGCCGACTACCAGCGGGCCGTGTTGGGCGTGAAGTCCGGCACGACCGTGCGCATGTACGCGGTGTCCTCGCGGCCGCGCTGCCCGCACGTGACATACTGCTCGTGCAGGGCCGCGAGCGCGTCCTGGTCCAGCTCCACGCCGAGGCCGGGCCCGGCCGGCACGGCCACGCTCCCGTCGCGGAACTCCAGCACCCCCGGCTTGATGACGTCCTCCGACTTCCACGGATAGTGCGTGTCGCAGGCGTAGGTGAGGTTGGGGGTCGCCGCGGCCAGGTGCGTCATCGCCGCCAGGCTCACGCCGAGATGCGAGTTGGAGTGCATCGACAGCCCCATGCCGAACGTCTCGCAGATGCCGCCGAGCAGAGCCGAGCGCCGCAGGCCGCCCCACAGGTGGTGGTCCGACAACACGACCTGCACGGCGTCCGCGGCGACGGCGGGCTTGAGATGTTCGAAGGCGATGACGCACATGTTGGTCGCCAGCGGCAGGCCGCTCTGCCGGGCGACGGCGGCCATGCCGTCGATGCCGGGCGTGGGGTCCTCGAGATATTCGAGCACGCCGGAGAGCCGGTCCGCCACCTCGACCGACGTCCGGACGGTCCAGGCGCCGTTGGGGTCGATGCGCAGCGCGTGCCCGGGGAAGGCCGCGGCCAGCGCCTCGACGGTCTCGATCTCGTGGCGGGGCTCGTACACGCCGCCCTTGAGCTTGATCGCGCCGAAGCCGTACTCGTCGACCATGCGCCGCGCCTGGGCGACCATCTGCTCGGGCGTGCGCCCCTCGCCCCACGTGTCGTCGTCCTGGCCCGGGTGGGCGGCCCACTTGTAGAACAGGTACGCCGAGTACGGCACCCGCTCGCGTACGGCGCCACCGAGCAGGTCGCTGACCGGCCGGCCGAGCGCCCTGCCCTGCAGGTCGAGCAGCGCCACCTCGAACGGCGCCGCCACGGTGTCGACCGCGCTCGACAGGTCGAGCATGCCGCCGAAGCTGGCCCCCGCGCCGCCGGTGGACGCGCCCAGCGCCGTCACGACCACGCGGCGCAGCCCGTTGAGGTCGAACGCGTCGAGGCCGGGCAGGGCGGCGGCGACGGCTTCGAGGCGCTGGAGGTGGGCCTGGTCGGCGTAGGTCTCCCCGAGCCCGACCAGCCCGGCGTCCGTGTGCACCTGGACGATGGCGCGCAGCACGTACGGCTGGTGCACGCCGACGACGTTGAGCAGGGGCGGGTCGCGGAAGGCGACGGGGGTGACGGACACCCGGCTGACCCGGCCGCCCGCCTGCGATTCGGGCGTGGGCCGACGTCCGGCGCGCATGGTCATGGCGTGTTCTCCTCGACGGGTTCGTCCGCGGCCGGCTCCTGGTCGGGCCTGCGGCGGCGCAGGGCCTTGCGGATGAGTGGCAGGACGGCGACCAGCAGGACCAGCGCGAGCACCGTGCCCGAGATCGGGCGGGTGAAGAAGCCGGTCGGGTCGCCGCCGAAGATGAGCAGCGACTGCCGCGAGGAGCTCTCGATCATCGAGCCGAGCACGAACGCCAGCACGAGCGGCCCCGGCTCGAAGCCGAGCTTCTTCATCAGGTAGCCGAGCAGGCCGAAGACGATCACCAGGAAGATGTCGTAGACCTGGTTGTTCACCGTGTACGCGCCGAGCAGCGTGATGAGCACCGTGATCGGCGCCAGGATGGCCGGCCGCACGCGCAGGATCCGCACGAAGACGCCGACCATCGGGATGCTCATGATGAGCAGCAGGATATTGCCGATGTACATCGAGTTGATGACGCCCCAGAAGACGTCGGGGTGCTGGGCGACGAGCTGCGGGCCCGGCTGGATGCCCTGGATGAGCAGCGCGCCGAAGATGAGGGCCATCGTGGCGTTGGCCGGGATGCCGAGGGTCAGCAGCGGGATGAACGACGAGGTGGCGGCCGCGTTGTTGGCGGTCTCGGGCGCGGCCACGCCCTCGACGGCACCCCGGCCGAACCGTTCCGGCCGCTTCGCGCGCCGCTTCTCGAACGCGTACGCGGCCAGGGAGGACAGCGTGGCGCCGCCGCCCGGCAGCACGCCGAGGAAGAACCCGATGAGCGAGCCCCGCCCGATCGCGCCCTTCGACTGGCCGAGGTCCTTGCGGGACGGCCACACGTTGCCGACCTTGGCGGGGGAGTGGACCTTGTTGTGGCGTTCCTCGATGTTGTAGAGGATCTCGCTGAGCCCGAACAGGCCCATGGCGAGCGGCACGAAGTCGATGCCCTCGGCCAGGTTGAGGCTGTCGAAGGTGAAGCGTTCCGCGCCCGTGAAGGTGTCGCGGCCGACGGTCGCGAGCAGCAGGCCGACGCAGGCGGCGATGATGGCCTTGAGCTTGTGGCCGTTGCCCACCGACGAGATGAGCAGCACGCCGAGCACGCCCAGCGCCGCGTACTCGGGAGGCCCGAAGTCGAGCGCGAAGCCGGCGACGATCGGGGCCAGCAGCGTCAGGCCGAGGATCGAGACGGTGCCGCCGATGAAGGAACCGATGGCCGCGATGCCGAGCGCGGTGCCCGCCCTGCCCTGTCTGGCCAGCGCGAAGCCGTCGAAGACGGTCACCACCGAGGACGCCTCGCCCGGCAGGCGCAGCAGCACGGAGGTGATGGTCCCGCCGTACTGGGCGCCGTAGAAGATGCCCGCCAGCATGATGATCGCGGAGACGGGCGAGATGCCGTAGGTGAGGGGCAGCAGGATGGCGATCGTCGCGCCGGGGCCGAGCCCGGGGAGCACGCCGATGAGCATGCCGATGATGACGCCGACGAGGCAGTAGAGCAGGTTGTCCGGCTCCAGGACGACGCCGAAGCCGTTGAGAATCGGGGAGATGTCCATGTGACTTTCTCAGATGAGGCGCGGGAGCGGGACCTGCAGCAGGAGGACGAAGATCACGTAGAACGCGGCCACGGTGCCGACGCTGATCACGATGGACGATCGCCACGACTCCTTGCCCAGCCAGCGCAGCCAGACGAACACCAGCAGCAGCGACGGGATCTCGAAGCCGATCAGGGGGAGGAGCACGGCGAGCAGCACGAGCGTCACCAGCGCGACCACGGTGAGCAGGCTGGCCCTGGAGAAACGTTCGGCGTCCTCCAGCCGGCGGCCCGCGACGACGAGCGCCGCCGACAGCGCGATGATGGTGACGCTGATGGCGAACGGCCACAGGCCGGGCCCCGGGTGGGTGAGACTGCCGAGCCCGAGCGCGTACGAACCGACCGCGCCGAAGATCCCGGCGGTGAGCCCTGCCAGGGCCGCCGCGACCTGCGAGAGGGGTCCCGCGTGCGGCGGCCGTGACTCGTCCAGCTCGGCCTGGAGCCGCTCGGCCTCGACGGCGACGTCGTCGAGCGGTTCTGGCGAGCTCGCGGGCTCGGACATGGACATGCTCACTCCTTGGTGGCGGGCGGACGAGCGGGAGGGGGTGGCCTGCCGGGTCCCCGGTCAGCCGGCCAGGCTGATCCCGAACTCGTCGAGCTGCTTCTTGTAGGTGGCGGCGTCGCTCTGCAGCGAGCTGAGGACCTCGTCGGGGGTGACCTCCATGGGGGTGAGCGAGTTCTGCTCGTTGAACTTCTTGTACTCCGGCGTGGCGAACGTCTTCTTGGCCGCTTCGAGCAGCTTGGTCTTGACGTCCTGCGGCGTGCCCTTGGGCGCGGTGAGGAAGCGGTACTGCGTCACCTGCACGTCGAAGCCCTGCTCCGTGGCCGTCGGCACGTCGGGCATGTAGGGGATGCGCTCCTTGGAGAAGACCGCGAGCGGCACGAGCTTGCCGGCCTTGACGTTCTCGATCGCCTCGCCGATCTGCATGGTGGAGACGTCGACCTGGTTGCCGAGCAGCGCGGTCAGCGCGGGGGCGCCGCCGTCGAAGGGCACGGCCGTGGCCTTGATGCCGGCCGTCTTGAAGGTCAGCGCGGAGGCCAGCTGCGCGCCGGTGCCGACGCCGGTCGTGCCGTACCGGATCGGCTTGCCGGCCTTCTTCATGTCCTCGATCGACTTGTAGCCGGACTTGGGGTTGGTCGCCATGACGTAGTCGTCGCGCGAGACGCCGGTGATGACGTCGAACGAGTCGATCTTCGTGGCCTCCGCGGGCGAGACCGTGAGCGGCGTGATGGTGAACAGGGAGGCGTTCTGGACGGCGAGCTTGTAGCCGTCGGGGGCCGCCGACTGCAGCTCCTTGGCGTTGAGCGCGCCGTTGGCGCCCGGCTTGTTGAGCACCGGCGCGGAGACGCCGAGCTCCTTGGCCATGCCCTGGGCCAGCGCCCGGGTGATGAGGTCGGTCGAGCCGCCGGGCGAGGCGCCGACGCTGAACTCGATGTTGCCCGACGGATATTCGCCGCCGTCACCGCCGGTGGAGGTCGTCTTGACCCCGCCGCACGCGGTCAGCGCGACGGCGGCGACGGTGCCGAGGACTCCCGCGAGAACGCGGCGGGGGGCTGTCCGGGATGCCGGCATGGACTTCTCCTTCGTGCGGGCGGTGCCCCTCAGGCGGGGTGCGCGTGGTGTGCGGTGAAGCGGGTTTCGGGCGGACGCCAAAGGCGGTTTTATTCCATTTGCTGTAGTCTCCGGAGACTAGGGACCAGCTTCGATGCCTGTCCAGGCTCATTTCGGTATCGAGTGATACTCTATCCGCATCATGCTAACACTGGACCAGATCCGGGCATTCGTAGCAGTTGCCGAGGAACTGCACTTCGGCCGGGCCGCTGATCGGCTGCGCATGACCCAACCCCCGCTCAGCCGCCACATCCAGAAGCTGGAGCGGGTGGTCGGCGTGACCCTGCTGGAACGCGACAACCGCCGCGTGGTCCTCACCGACGCCGGCCGCGCCTTCCTGGACGACGCCCGGCGCATGCTCACCCTCGTCGACACCGCGGGCGACCGTGCGCGCAGGATCGCCAGCGGCGCCGCCGGGACCGTGCGGCTGGGCTTCACGGCCGTCTCCGCCATCAGCATGCTGGGCGCGCTGCTGCGCAGGTTGTCGGAGCAGCTGCCGGAGATCGACGTCATCCTGCACGAACGGGTCACCGCCGGGCAGGTCGACGGCCTGCTCCGCGGCGAGCTGGACCTGGGGCTCGCGCGCCCGCCGTTCGACATCGCCACGCTCGACTCGCGGGTCGTCTTCCGCGAGCCGCTGTGCGCGGTCGTGCCCATCGGGCATCCGCTCGCCGAGCTCGGCCGGCCGCTCGTGCCCGACGACTTCGACGGCCTGCCGGTGATCAGCTACAACCCCGTCCAGTCGCGGTACTTCCACGAGCTGACCGTGCACTTCCTCACCAACGCCCACCCCCGGATCGAGCAGCAGGTGCACCAGATCCTCACCGCGGTGCTGCTCGTGGGGGCCGGGCGGGGCGTCGCGCTGGCGCCCGCCAGCGCCCGCTCGCTCGGGATCGACGGCGTCACCTTCTGCGAGCTGGCCCGCGGCGGCGGCGATCCGCTGGAGAGCGAGGAGAGCGCCACAGGAGAGCCGGTCGAGCTGCACGTGATCTGGGACCGCGGCTCCACCAACCCCGCGCTGTGGCGGGTGCTCGACCTGCTGCCCGACCTGGAGGCGCCCCCACCCGTGCTGATGATGCCCTGACGGCATCGCCGGATACGAAAATGCACTTGGACAGGAATCGCCCCTGCTCTTTAGCCTGGCGGCATCAGACCTGACCTGCGGCGCACGGGGGACCCCACTGCCGCGTGTAAAGCAAAGGACCGCCATGCCCAGCTTCTCGCCGCACGAGCTCGCGACCCAGCTCAAAAGCGGCCTGCTGTCCTTCCCCGTCACCCACTTCACCGAGGACCTCCGGTTCGACGAGGCGCGCTACCGCGAGCACCTCGCCTGGCTGAGCGGCTTCCCCGTGGCAGGCCTGTTCACCGCCGGAGGCACGGGCGAGGGCTTCTCTCTGACCCCCGCCGAGATCGACCAGGTGGTCCGCGCGGCGGTCGGCGAGGTCGGCGGCAGGCTGCCGGTCGTGGCGCCCGCCACCGGCGGCACCGCCAGTGCCGTCGCGCAGGCCGAGGCCGCCGAGGCCGCCGGCGCCGACGGGGTGCTCCTCCTGCCGCCCTACCTCACCGAGGCCGGTCAGGACGGTCTGATCGAGCACGTCAGCGCCGTCTGCCGCAGCACGGGGCTCGGCGTGGTCGTCTACAGCCGCGCCAACGGCATCCTCACCGACCGCTCCGTCGAGATCCTGGCCGACAGGAACGCGACCCTCGTCGGCTTCAAGGACGGCGTCGGCAACATCGAGAACCTCGCCCGCATCTACGCCGCCGTCGGCGATCGCCTGGCCTACATCGGCGGCCTCCCCACCGCGGAGACCTTCGCGCTGCCGCTGCTCGAACTCGGGATGAGCACGTACTCGTCCGCCATGTTCAACTTCGTCCCGCAGTTCGCGGTCGACTTCTACGCCGACGTCCGCGCCAAGAACCGGGAGGCGGTCTACCGTCGCATCAGGGAGTTCGTGGTGCCCTACCTGGACCTCCGCGACCGCCAGAAGGGGTACGCCGTGTCCATCATCAAGGCCGGGCTGACCGCCGCCGGCCGGCACGGCGGGCCCGTGCGGCCGCCGCTGCAGAACCTCACCGAGGACGAGCTCGCCGAGCTGACCGCGCTCGTCAAGAAGATCAGCTGAGAGGGGCGCCGCCCGTGTCCCCCACCATCCAGCGCGTCGAGGTCGTCCCGGTCGCCGGGTACGACAGCATGCTGCTCAACCTCAGCGGCGCCCACGGACCCTTCTTCACCCGCAACGTCGTCATCACGACCGACTCCGACGGACGTACGGGCCTCGGTGAGGTGCCGGGTGGCGAGGCGATCCGCCGTACCGTCGAGGAGGCCGCGGCGCTGCTGACCGGCCAGCCCGTGGCACGCCACCGCAGCCTGCTGCGCTCGGTGGCGGCCCGGTTCGCCGACCGGGACGCCGCCGGGCGGGGCGTGCAGACCTTCGACCTGCGCACCACGGTGCACGCGGTCACCGGGCTGGAGTCCAGCCTGCTCGACCTGCACGGTCAGCACCTCGGCGTCCCGGTGGCGGAGCTGCTCGGCGACGGGCAGCAGCGCGACCGGGTGCCGATGCTCGGCTACCTGTTCTACGTCGGCGACCCGGCCAGGACCGACCTGCCCTACCGCGTCGACGACGGCGGTGACGACGCCTGGTCGCGGCTGCGTCGCCGCGAGGCCCTGACCCCGGACGCGGTGGTCGCGCTGGCCGAGGCCGCCCAGGAGCGCTACGGGTTCGCCGACTTCAAGCTCAAGGGCGGGGTGCTGCCCGGCGAGCAGGAGATCGAGACGGTCAGAGCGCTGGCCGGCAGGTTCCCCGGCGCACGCGTCACCGTCGACCCCAACGGGGGCTGGCTGCTGGCCGACGCCGTACGGCTGTGCGCGGGGCTCGGCGACGTGCTCGCCTACGCCGAGGATCCGTGCGGGGCCGAGGGCCGCTTCTCCGGCCGGGAGACGATGGCGGAGTTCCGGCGCGCGACCGGCCTGCGCACCGCCACCAACATGATCGCCACCGACTGGCGGGAGATGGCGCACGCCGTACGCGCGAACGCCGTCGACATCCCGCTCGCCGACCCGCACTTCTGGACCATGTCCGGCTCCGTCAGGGTCGCCCAGCTCTGCCACGACTTCGGCCTGACCTGGGGTTCCCACTCCAACAACCACTTCGACATCTCGCTGGCGATGTTCACGCACGTCGGGGCCGCCGCCCCCGGGGAGATCACCGCCCTGGACACGCACTGGATCTGGCAGGACGGCCAGGCCCTCACCACCAGCCCACCGCGGATCGTCGACGGCGCCGTCGACGTGCCCACCGCACCCGGGCTCGGCGTCGAGCTCGATCGCGCCGCCCTGGCCGAGGCCCACGAGCTCTACCTCCGCCACGGGCTCGGCGCCCGCGACGACGCCGTGGCCATGCGCTACCTCGTGAAGGACTGGGGGTTCGACCCGAAACGCCCCTGCCTCGACCGCTGACCTAGGGTGAGCGCATGGGCATGGTCAGGACGGTCGGGCTGGTGCTGCACCCCCAGCGCGACTCCAGGAAGGCGATCGACACCATCCTGCGCTGGGCTGGCGGCAACGACGCCACCGTGCTCGGCCTGCCCGCAGAGGTGGGCCGCATCGACTGCAGCGCCGTGCCCGTCGACACCGACACGCTCGTCGAACGGTCCGACCTGCTGGTCGGGATCGGCGGCGACGGGACGATGCTGCGCACGATGCGGCTGCTCGCCGGGCGCCGCACACCCATCCTCGGCGTCAACCTCGGGCGGCTCGGGTTCCTCGCGGAGATCGACGTGGACGACCTGGCCGGCACGCTCTCCGCGATCGACGAGCACCGCTACACGATCGAGCCGCGGATGGCGATCCAGGCCGAGGTCCAGGGCACGGACGTGACCGCGTTCAACGACATCGCCCTCGTGCGGATCCCCGGAGAGGGGCTGGCGGGCGTCGCGGTGAGCGCGGCGGGCAGCGACTTCGTCCGCTTCGCCGCCGACGCCGTGATCGTGTCCACCTCCACCGGGTCCACGGCCTACAGCTTCTCCGCCGGCGGGCCCATCGTGTCGCCCCGGGTGGAGGCCGTGCTCGTCGTGCCCGCCGCCGCCCACTCGGCCTTCAACCGGGCCCTCGTGCTGCCCGCGGACGAAGAGGTGACGCTCCAGGTGCTGCCCACCAGCGGACGCCTCGCGGTCGAGGTCGACGGCACCGTGCTCGGCCACCTGTGCCCGGGTGACAGCATCACGGTGGCCGCCTGGCCGGGGGCGGCTCAGGTCGTACGGCTCGGCACCACCTTCTACGACCGGGCCCGGCGCAAGCTGCGCGTGGACGGCAGCGCCGAGGCGTACTGACGATCGCCGGACGGGGAGCGGCGTCAGGTGCTCGCGCGGCGGCGGTGGCGAGCCGGGCGGTCGGGCGCCCGGCGCGGCTCCGGCTCCTCGCCGGGGGACCCGTCGCGGTCCTGGGACGGATGCGGGGCGAAGAAGTCCTCCCCCGCGGCCGAGGGGCTCACCTCACGGCGCGAGCCGGGCCGCCCGGGTCCCGCGCGGCGGGCCTCGGAACCGGCGCGTCGGCGCGAGGAGGCGCCCTCGGTGTCCCCGGGCTCCGCGCGGTGGCGCGGTGCTGCCTCATCGGCGTCCGGCCGGTGGCGGGTGGCCGCCAGCGCGGCCAGGGCCGTGGTGATGGGGACGGCGGCGATGAGGCCGAGCGTGCCCACCACGCTGCGCACGATCTCCTGGGCGATGACAGGCGTCGTCAGCACCTGCCCCAAGGGCTGCTCCCCGATGCTGAACAGCAGCAGCAGCGGCAGCGACGCCCCCGCGTACGCCAGGATGATGGTGTTGATCACCGAGGCGATGTGGGCCCGCCCGATGCGGCCGGCCGCCTGGTAGAGGCGGGCGAAGCCGTACGACGGGTTGGCGTGGGCCAGTTCGGACACCGTCACCGCCTGCGTGACGGTCACGTCGTCGAGCACCCCGAGCGCGCCGATGATGATCCCGGCCAGCAGCAGCCCCTGCGTGTCGATCGACAGGCTCATGCCCAGCGTCAGCGCGCTGTCGTCGGTGACCCCGTTGAGCCGGGCGAACCCGAGCGCCGCGTACGACAGCGCGCCCGTCAGCGCCAGGCTGGCCAGCGTGCCGAGCACCGCCATGGACGTGGGCAGCGAGAAGCCGTGCGTGAGGTAGAGCACCGTCAGCATGATCGCCGCCGCTCCGACGATCGCCACCAGCATCGGGGACCTGCCCTCCAGGATGCCGGGGATGACGAACGTCAGCAGCAACACGAACGTCACCGCCAGGCCGATCAGCGCCGTCACCCCGCGCCAGCGGCCGAACGCGATCACCGCGGCGGCGAAGGCCAGGCCGAACAGCCACAGCGGCGTCGCCCGGTCATGGTCGGAGAGCTGGTAGGCGCCGTCGGCGTCGCGCAGCAGGATCACGCCGTCGCCCGGCGCGAAGTGCTGCGCCACCGGGCCGCCGGGCAGGCGGAGCGTGACGTCGCGGCCGGCGTCGCGCCCCTCACCGAGCTTGACCGTGGCCGTGCCGCACGTGGCGGGGTCGGGCCGGGGCGCGCCCTCGGGCGCGGCGGGGCAACGTTTGAGCGTGACGGCCGTGACCGTGCCGGTGAGCCGTTCGACGGCGGACGGCTGCGCGCCCTCGCCCTGCCCCGCTCCGGGCCGGCCGTCGGGCCAGAGCCACAGCAGGGCTCCCAGCGTGACGACGGCCACCGGCACCAGCACGGCCAGGCTCGCCATCATCGTGCGTCGGGAGCGGGGTGCGGACGCGCCGTGCGCGTGCCCGGCGCCCATCAGGTAACGCCCATCGGGTGAATGGTCCTCCTCGGCTGACGAACAAGGACAGTACTGCACACGACGGGCCTGGGTAGCTGCAACGGCATGACTTGCCTGGTGGGCACCTCGGGGTGGCAGTACAAAGACTGGCGGGGCGTGCTGTACCCGCAGGGTGTGCCGCAGCGGCTCTGGCTGGAGACGTACGCGGCGGAGTTCCCCACGGTCGAGAACAACAACGCCTTCTACCGGCTGCCGAGCCCCGAGGTGTTCGCCGCCTGGCGCGACAGGACGCCCCCGCACTTCGTGATGGCGGTCAAGGCCAGCAGGTTCCTCACCCACATCAAGCGGCTGGCCGAGCCGGAGGAGCCGGTGCGGCGGCTGATGGGCGCCGTCGCGGAGCTGAAGGACAAGCTCGGGCCGATCCTGCTGCAGCTGCCGCCCACCCTCCAGTCCGATCCCGGCCGCCTCGACCGGTGCCTGGCCTGCTTCCCCGCACATGTCAGGGTGGCCGTGGAACCGCGCCACGCCTCGTGGTGGACGGGGGAGGTACGCGAGATCCTCCGCGCGAGGGGTGCCGCGCTGTGCTGGGCGGACCGCCTCGGCCGGCCGCGGAGCCCGTTCTGGCGTACCGCGGGATGGGGGTACGTACGCCTGCACCAGGGGCGGGCCGGCATCGCCTACGGCGACACCGCGCTGCGGACGTGGGCCCGTCGGGTGCGGGAGGCGGGCTGGCGGGACGCCTACGTCTACTTCAACAACGACCCGGGGGGAGCCGCGGTGCGCAACGCGAGACGGTTCGCCGGACTCCGCTAGTGCGTACGCGCCTCTACCGGAACGGCGTACTCGAGAAGCAGGATTTCCCGCTCGAGGAGCTGACCGGGCACGTGTCGGGTCAGGGCAACGTCGTCTGGCTCGACCTGTGCCGTCCTTCGGCCGCCGAGCTCACCGCGGTCGGTTCCGAGCTGGGACTGCACGAGCTGGCCATGGAGGACGCCCTCTCCGACCGGCAGCGGCCGAAGGTCGACGTCTACGACAACCACCTGTTCATCACGGTCTACGGGGTGCACCTGGAGGAGGGACGGCTGCGTCCCGTCGAGGTGAACGTGTTCGTCACCGCCAACGCCCTGGTCACCGTGCGCGAGAGCGACGCCTTCGACATGGACGAGGTCGTCAGGCGCTGGGACACCCTGGCACGCCTGGCGGGGCACGGGGTGACGTTCCTGCTGCACGGCCTGCTCGACTACGTGGTGGACGGCCAGCTCGACCTGGTGGAAGAGCTCGACACGAAGGCGGAGGCCCTGGAGGAGTCCCTGTACGCGGGCGATCCTGGCGACGGCAGGCGGCTGCAGCGCACGATGTTCGAGCTGCGCAAGGACACCACCAGGGTCCGCAAGATCACGCTGCCGATGCGGGAGGTGGTCGGCACCCTGCTCCACCGTGACCAGGACGTCGTGGCCGATCCCGTCATGGCGCCGTACTACGCGGACGTCTACGACCACGTGCTGCGGGCGGCGGAGTGGGTCGAGGGGATCCGCGAGATGCTGGCGAACGTCCGCGAGACCCGCCTCGCGCAGCAGGGCTTCCGGCTGGACGAGATCATGAAACGGATCACCAGCTGGGCCGCCATCATCGCGGTGCCCACCCTGATCACCGGCTTCTACGGGCAGAACGTGCCCGTTCCCGGCACCGGGCAGGGCTGGGGGTTGTGGGCCTCCACGATCCTCGTGTCGCTCACCTCGGTCGTGCTGTACTCGGTGTTCAAGAAGAACGACTGGTTGTGAGCGCCGTCCCGGCCGCGGCCAGCCCGTCGTACGGCGGCGGGCAGGACCGGCCGCGCACGCCGGGCGACAGCCGCACCGCGACCCGCACCTCGGCCGCGCCGGTGGCCGGGTAGAGGGGCAGGCAGCGGCCGCCCGCGAGCAGCGTCCTGCGGCCGACCGCGGTGGTGAGCAGCGACAGCCCGTCGTACGTCGCGGGAGCCGCCAGGCGCAGCACCCACAGGCCGCCGGGGGTGCGGGACCGGGCGCCGTCGAGGGCGTAGTAGTCGAGCACGCTGTCGCTCGACGAGACGACCGCCCGCATGGTGAACCGCCGGCCCTCGACCGTGAACACCTCCGTCGAGGGCGCCTTGTAGACCGAGTGCACGTACGCGATCGCGAAGGAGCCGCCGGCGACGGGCAGGCCGTTCACGGTGAGGCGCCCGGCGCCGCCGCCGCAGCCGAGCGCCGCCACCAGGGCGAGCGCCAGGAGCAGCCGGGTCAGGCCTGTTCCTGGTAGTAGCGGGCGGCGCCCGGGTGCAGCTCGACCGGCGCCACCTGCCGGCCCAGCGTGACGTCGAGCTTCTCGGCCTCGGGGTGCACGGCCGTCAGCTCGGCCTTCTTGGCGAACAGGGTCTTGGTGATGTCGTAGGCGAGCTGCTCCTCCATCGACTCGGGCACCAGCAGCAGGTTGGCGATGCCGACGGTCTTGATGGCGCCGGACAGCTTGTAGACGGACAGATCCACATCGAGCGGGACATACTGCTCGCCGTAGGTCGCGCGCATCTTCTCCAGGACGTCGCTGGTGTCGAGCAGCTTCATGTCGGGCTTGCTCGTCGCCAGGTCGGTGATGCCGGCCGTGGGCAGGCCGCCGACCCAGAAGAACGCGTCGATGGTGCCGTCCTTGGCGGCCTGCACCGACTCGTTGATGGACAGCTGCTGCTTGGTGATGTCGGAGTCGGGGTCGACGCCGGCCGCCTCCAGGATGCGCCTGGCCACGACCTGGGTGCCGGAGTTGGCGGGCCCGAGCGAGACGCGCTTGCCCTTCAGGTCGGCGACCTTGGCCGCCTCGGTGCCGGGAGCGACCACGACGTGGGCGTAGTTGTCGTAGATGCGGGCGATCGCCTTGATGGGCTGCTTGGCGGTGAAGGTGTCCTTGGCGTTGACCGCGTCGGCCGCGGTGTCGGCCTGGGAGAAGCCGATGTCGGCCTTGCCGCCGGCGAGGAGCTTGATGTTCTCGACCGACGCCGAGGTGACGGACGCGGTGGCCTGCGTGTTGGCGATGTTGGACGACAACTGTTTGGCCAGGCCGCCGCCGTAGACGTAGTAGACGCCCGTCGTGCCACCCGTGGCGATCGACAGCCGGTTGCCCGAGCCGCCGCCCGCGCCCCCGCCGCAGCCCGCCACGGCCAGGACGGTCGCTGCGACTATCGCAAGAATCCGCTTCACGCTGGGTCCCTTCTCCTTCTTCTGACCAGATGCACGGCGGCGGCCACGGCCAGCACGGCCAGGCCGGCGACGATGGGGACGGGCTCGAGGAACAGCAGCAGCACCGCGGCCACGCACGCCAGCACCCGCTCGAACCAGCCGGACAGGCCGCCCATCGCCAGGGCCAGGGCGGCCACGGCGACGGCCGAGACCGCGGCCATCAGCAGCACGGTGCCGATCGGCCCCTGCCCGAGCAGCGCCTGCCCGTTGGGCGTCAGCACGAAGGCGAACGGCACCAGGAAGGCCGGCAGCGTGTAGCGCCAGGCCATCATCATCGTGCGGTACGTGTTGCCGCCGGTGATCGCCGCCGCCGCGACCGCCGACAGCGCGGTGGGCGGGCTCACCTCCGACAACACCGCGTAGTAGAAGACGAACATGTACGCCTCGGCCTGCGTCACCCCGAGCGCGGTGAGCGCCGGGCCGATGATGACGGCCGCGATGATGAAGCTCGCGGTCACCGGCACGGCCAGGCCCAGCAGCATGACCGCGACGGCGGACATGAGCGTGGTCAGGATCAGGTGGCCCGCCGCGAAGTCGACGATGATCGCGCTGAGGTTGAGGCCCAGGCCGGTCTGGGTGATGACGCCGACGATGATGCCCGCCGCCGCGCACACGGCCGTCACGGGCAGCACCTCGAGCGCGCCCTTGGCCAGCGACTGGCCCAGGCGCTTCGGCCCCATCCGGTGCCGCGGGTCGAAGAACGACAGCCCGAACGCGACCGCCGTGGCGATCACCACCGCCTGGTACGCCGACCGGTCGAGCGCCATCAGCACGACGATGAGGATCAGCGAGCTGAAGTGGTAGCCGAAGCGCAGCAGCAGCCGGCCCGCCCGGGGCCCGTCGACCTCCACGGCGCGGGTGCCGAAACGGCGCGAGTCGATCTCGATGGCCAGGAAGATGCCCAGGTAGTAGAGCAGGGTCGGGATCGTCGCGTACAGCAGCACCTCGAGGTAGCTGACCCGGAGGTATTCGGCGATGATGAACGCAGCCGCGCCGAGCGTGGGCGGCGACAGGATGGCGCCGATGCCGCTGGCGGCCAGGATGCCGCCGGCCGGTTCCTTCGGGTAGCCGGCCCGCCGCAGCACCGGCCAGGCGACGCTGCCGAGGCTGACCGTGGTGGCCACGCCCGAGCCCGACACGGTGCCGAGCAGGAAGCCCGCGGTGGCGACGGTGCGGCCGGGCGCCGAGCGGGACCTGCGGAAGGCGGCGAAGCTCAGGTCGATGAAGAACCGGCTCGCGCCCGAGAAGTCCAGCACGGCGCCGTAGATGGTGAACAGGATGATGTAACTCGCGGCCACCTGCATCGGGACGCCGAAGAAGCCCTCCGTGCCGGTGTAGAGCTGCGAGACGATCTGGCTGAGATCGAAGCCCCGGTGACCGATGGTCCAGTCGATCGGCAGCCATGAGCCGTAATGGGCATAGAACAGGAAGATGAGGCAGATGACGCTCAGCGTCATGCCGACGGTCCGGCGTACCGCCTCCAGCAGCAGCACCGTCAGCGCCAGCCCGGCCACGATGTCGAGCTCCGTCAGCGCCGCGCCCGAGCCCCGGTCGCGGAAGTCGTCGATGGCGGCCAGCGGATAGAGCAGGACGGCGAGCGAGGCCGCGGCCAGCACCCAGTCCATGACGCTCGGCCGCTCCGACCGCAGCGCGCCCGCCTTGGCCTCGGACGGCCGCACGTCGGGAGCCTCGGACGGCCGCACGTCGGAAGCCTCGGGCGGGTGCGAGCCGGCATCGGATTCGGGCGGCTGCGCGCCGGTGCCGGGCTCGGGCGGTGTGGCGCCGGCGGAGGTGCGGCCGATCGCGGACAGGCGGTCGTCGGCCCGGCGGTGCCGGGTCCGCCACTCCAGCCGCAGCAGCCACGCCTTCCGCCGCAGGAACTCCGATAGGCCCGAGCGGTAGCAGACGAACACCAGCGGCAGCGCCACGGCCAGGAACGTCATCCGGTGCTGCAGCGCCTCGACCGGCCGGAACACCACCATCAGCGAATAAGCCGACAACAGTCCGCCGAGGACCCACACGCCGAGCCGGAGGGCGCCGCCGAGCCGACGTGCCGGGCGTTCCTGTTCGTGCGCGGAGACCAGGTCGGCCTCGCGGTCGCTCAGCTCGGTCAAGTCGTCCTCCCGACACGGCGCGTTGCACGGACTGTACGAGTCCCCTAGTTGATCTGGGAAGAGCCCGTTACCTATTTGGTTTCCGAGATCAGTACAAGGGGCGCGAAGCGGCCGCGAGCTGTTCGACGGGCACGTCACCGGCCTGACTGCCGTCCCGCCGCCGCACCGCGACCCCGCCGGCCGCCGCCTCCCGGGGCCCCACGACGAGCTGGTACGGCACCAGCCGGTGCGCCCGGATCCGCGCCCCGAGACTGCCCCGGCCCGCCGCCACCAGCTCCGCCCGCAGCCCGGCGGCCAGGCAGCGCCGCAGCACCGACTCGGCGGCGGGCTGCTCGGTGTCGGACAGCGGCAGCACCACGGCCTGCACGGGCGCCAGCCAGGCGGGGAACGCGCCGCCGTGCACCTCGATGAGGTGCGCGACCAGGCGCTCGATGCCGCCCACGACGCTGCGGTGCACCATGACGGGCCGCTCGCCGCCGGCGTAGCTCAGGTCGAAGCGTTCCGGCTGGAAGTAATCGACCTGGACGGTGGACAAAGTGGACTCGCGGCCCGCCGGGTCGGTGATCTGAATGTCGATCTTCGGCCCGTAGAAGGCGCCCTCGCCCCGCTCCTCGTCGTAGTCGCGCCCGCGCTCCTTCAGCACCTCGCGCAGCACCGCCTCGGAGCGGGCCCACATGGCGGGGTCGTCCACGAACTTGGCGCCGTCGCCGCGCAGCGACAGCCGGTAGCGGGCGGCCCTGATGCCGAGCTGGGCGTGCGCGGCCTCGATCAGGTCGAGTGAGGCCGACACCTCGGCGGCGGCCTGCTCGGGAGCGCAGAAGACGTGGCCGTCGTTGAGCTGGATGGCGCGCACCCTGGTCAGCCCGCCGAGCACGCCGGACAGCTCCGAGCGGTACATCCCGCCCAGCTCCGCCAGGCGCAGCGGCAGCTCGCGGCGGCTGCGCCCGCGCGAACGGTAGATGAGCGCGTGATGCGGGCACAGGCTGGGCCGCAGCACGAACTCCTCGCCGCCGACGTTCATGGGCGGGAACATGTCCTCGGCGTAGTGGGCCCAGTGCCCCGATCGTTCGTACAGCTCCCGCTTGCCGAGCACGGGGGAGTTGACGTGCTGGTAGCCGTTGCGGCGTTCGAGCTCGTACACGTAGTCCTCGATGGCCTTGCGCACGGCCGCGCCCGCCGGCAGCCAGCAGGGCAGGCCGGAGCCGATCAGCGGGTCGGTGTCGAAGATGCCCAGCTCGCGGCCGAGCCTGCGGTGGTCGTTGCGGTGGTCGTTCATGATCGTCCTTTGCATGGAAAGGGCGAACGACCGCTACTCCCGGGCGTTCGCCCGGGAGCATGGAATCAGCGCGCCTGGACGAGGTCCGGCGTCGTCGTGACGAGTGCGCGCTGCATGGGATCACCGTAACATCCGGCGCGGCGGCGAAGAAAACTTTCAAGCCGGGTCCAAGGAATGGCAAATGATATAAAGAGCCGGTGGCCGAGATCACCCTGGACGTCCGCCAGCTGCAGGTGTTCGCGGAGGTCGGCTACCAGGTCGCCGGGGGTGGCGGCGCGTACGCCGCGATGGCGGCGCTGCGCCGCGTGGTTCCGCTCGACGCCTACGAGTTCGTCGCCTACGACCCCGCCACCGGGCGGCACCAGAGCGTCGTGTCCGACGGTCACCCGCGCATCGACCGCGACGCGGCGGAGGAGTACGCCGGGCTGGAGGTCTACCGCAGGGCGCTGGCCACCAGGGCGCCGGTCGGCATGCCGGAGCCGGGCACCGAGCGCTATTTCCGGCGCCATCTTGCCCCCTACGGGTGGCGTTCCGGGCTGACCACGCCGCTGTTCCTCGGCGGCGACCGCTACACCGGGCTGCTGCACCTGGTCTCCCGCGGCGCCTTCCCGCGCCGCGCGAAGGCGCTCGTCGCCGCCGCGAGCCCCATGCTGGCCCACGTCACCGACCTGACCCGCTGCGTCATCGACCCGGTGGGGCTGCCGCCCGGCTTCCGCGCGGTCGCCTTCGACCGGCTCGGCACCCGCCGCGAGGTGCCGGGGCACGAGCTCTCGCCCGCGCTGTGGGACGACCCGGCGATGGCCGCCTTCGCCCGCGCGTTCATCGACTCGCGCGAGCTGAGCCGGCACGGGCTCTGGCACGACGGTGCCGGCGGGTGGCACGAGCTGCGCCTGCTCAGGGCGGGCGTCGGGTTCCAGGGCACGCTTCAGGGCGCCGTCGCCGCCGAGCGCCCGTGCCCGCTGCCCTACGACCTCACCGGCCGGGAGGTGGACGTGCTCACCAGGGTTGCCGCGGGCGACTCCAACCCGCAGATCGCCGCCGCGCTCGTGCTCAGCGTCCGCACGGTCACCACTCACCTGGAGCACATCTTCGCCAAGCTGGGCTGCGACAGCCGCACCCGCCTCACCACCAAGGCCCTCGCCGAGGGGTTGTGCCGACTCGACGTGCGCGGCGCGGCCGGGCGGTAAAGAAGTGGCGATCGCCGGGGCGCCGTGGAAGGGTGATCGCCGTGCAGGACGACGTCCACCGCTACAACCGCGAACGCTGGGAAGCCCTGGTGGAGGCGGATGCGCTGTTCACCCGGCCCATGCTCGGCCTGGACGCGGACGCGGCCCGCGCCTATCTGGGCCTTGAGCGGCTGGGCCTGCCCGGCGACCTGGCGGGCAGGAAGGTGCTCTGCCTGGCGGGGGGAGGAGGGCAGCAGTCCGCGGCCTTCGCCCTGCTCGGAGCCGACGTGACGGTGCTCGACATCTCCCCTGGGCAACTGGCGCGCGACCGCTCGGCCGCCGAGCACCACGGCGTCGCCATCCGCACCGTCCAGGGGGACATGCGCGACCTGTCGGTCCTCGGTGACGCCTCGTTCGACCTGGTCTGGCATCCGTACTCGCTGACGTTCGTCCCCGACTCCCGGATCGTCTTCCGTGAGGTCGCGAAGGTCGTCGCCACGGGCGGCCACTACTACCTGATGTGCGCCAACCCGTTCTTCGCCGGGCTCACGCACGAGTCGTGGAACGGGGAGGGTTACACGCTGCGGCAGCCCTACGCCGATGAGGTCATGACCAGCTATCCCGACCAGGAGTGGGTCTACGACCGCACACCGCCGGGCCGCGCCGTCCCCGCGCCGAGGGAGTACACCCAGACGTTGGGCCGGATCGTCGCCGCCCTGACCGGGGAGGGTTTCGTGCTGAGGTTTCTCTCCGAGGTCCGCGGCGACCGCCGCGACGCCGAACCGGGAAGCTGGGAGCACTTCATGACGGTGGCGCCGCCCTGGCTCGAACTCGTCTGGCAGCACCACCCCGCAGTCCCCGGAAACTGAGGGGATCGTTCCGAAGCCGGAGCCTAGACGGCCAGTCCCGCGGCCACGCGGCCCTGGAGCAGCTCGAACCAGACGGTCGTGGACCCGTCCTCGCGGGTGAAGCCCCACCGGTGGCTGAGCGCCTCGATCAGCGGCAACCCCCGGCCGCTGGTCGCCTGCGCACTCGTACGGCACACGCACGGAGGCCCCTCCGACCCCGCGTCCGCCACGAACACCCGCACCAGCGTGTCCGAGCGCGTCACGGTCACCGTGAACGACCCGCCGGCGCCGGACCGGCTGTGCAGCACCGCGTTCGTGGCCAGCTCGCTGGTGAGCAGCACGACGTCGTCGTGGAGGGGGTGGTCGCGGCCGAGCGCGTCCGTCACGAGGCTTCTGGCCCTGGACACCTGGGAGGGGCTTCCCGGCAGCCTGGCCACGAGGTCGTGCCCGGCGGGCGGATCGCTCTGCTCGGTCCCATCGACGCGGTGCAAGTCCGGCGCTGCCACGGCGACCTCCCCCAAAATCCGGTGACCTTATGAGACGCGCCAGAGGGGTGCTGGAGATTATCGCGAAAAGGTAGGAATGGGCTTTCCCAAGGTCGCCTGCGCTGTGTCCCACGGCGACCGAGTACGCTGCGATCGACGAGTCGTCCATACCCCGGGGGGAGCGGAGCGTGCGAGGAGGTGGCGTGAGCAGCCTGGAGGCCGTCTGGGTGCGGCCGTTCGACCGGCCGGGCGCGGCGGTCGTGACCGGCGTCTTCGACATCCTGCACGTGGGTCATGTGCGCTATCTGGGGGCGGTGGCCGAGCGCGGCCTGCCGCTGGTCGTCGGCGTCGAGGACGATCCGCGGGTGCGGGCGTGGAAAGGCCCGAGCCGGCCGCTCAACCCGGCGGCCGAACGCGCCGAGGTGCTGGCGGCGCTGCGCTTCGTGACCGGGGTGTTCATCGTGACGGGGCCGCCCGAGGCGCACGGTCCTGAGGACTACATCGACCTGCTCGCCCCGATGCGGCCCGGCGCGCTGGCGCACACGACGGGCGACCCGCACGCGGGCGCGCGGGCGGCCGCGGCGGCGATCCTCGGGGCGGAGTGCTGGGAGATGGACGCCGTTCCTGGCCGCTCGACCACCCGCATCGTCAACGCGGCGGGCAAGGGCTGACCACCCGGCCCCTCGATCAGATCTGCTTCCACGCCCGGACCGGGCACCCGGCCAGGCATGTCGCGGGGGTCGCGTGCCATGATCGCGTAATCTTGGCTGTCATGACGGGCGACCTCGTGGCGAGACAGGTGACCAACCTGCTGGCACCGCAGGTGCTGGTCATCGTCATGCCGCCGGTCGTGGGCCTGCTCGCGCAGGGCTGGAGCGGCGCGGCGTGGGGACTGGTCGCCTCGGCGTTCTGCGGCGGCGTGCCGGCGGCGGTGATCGCTGTCGGGGTGCGCTCGGGACGGCTCGACTCGCACCACATCGTCGACCGCGCCCGCCGTACACGCCCGCTGCTGGCCGCGGTGGCGGCCGTGCTGGTGGCGCTGGCGCTGCTGGTCCTCATGGGCGCGCCGACGCTGCTCGTCGCCACCGTGACGGCGATGCTGGCCGCGCTGGCGGTGACCGTGCCGATCACGCTGCGCTGGAAGATCTCCTTCCATGCCGCCGTCTGCGCGGGCACGGTGGTGGTGTTCGCCCACGTGCTGCCCTCCTGGCCGGCCGCCGTCGCCGGGGCCGCCGTCGTGGCGCTGGTGTGCTGGGCCAGGGTGCGCCTGACGCACCACACCTGGCCGCAGGTGGTGGCGGGCACGGCGGTGGGGGCGCTGGTGACGTGGGCCACGCTGGCCGCGTTCGGCCTGGGGTGATCACGGAATAGCGGGGTGCGCGCGGCGGTTGCCGCGAGCATGGATGCCACGAAACGCGGCCGGGTACGCGTCGAGCGCACGGCCAAACGGGTGCGGACCTACCTCGGAGGCCGGGCGGTGGCCGACACCACCTCCGCCCTGCTGGTGTGGGAGGTTCCCTACTATCCGGCCTACTACTTCCCGCAGGCGGACGTCGACGGGTCGGCGCTCAAGCCGACCGGCACGTCCGGGCACTCGCCGAGCAGGGGCGACGGCCTGGTGCACACGGTCACCGCGGGCGCCAAGGAGGCTCCCGGCGCGGCGCTGGTCTACCGCGACTCCCCGCTGGAGGAGATCAGCGGCCACGTCCGCTTCGAGTGGGACGCCATGGACGCCTGGTTCGAGGAGGACGAGGAGGTCTTCTTCCACCCGCGCGACCCGTACACCCGGGTGGACATCCTCCCGAGCTCGCGGCACGTGCGGGTCGAGGTGGACGGGGTGACCGTGGCCGACTCCCGCAGCCCGCACATCCTCTTCGAGACGGGGCTGCCGGCTCGCTACTACCTGCCGAAGCCGGACGTACGGCTCGACCTGCTGGAGCCGACCGGCACGGTCACGCACTGCCCGTACAAGGGGTCGGCCGAATACTGGTCGGTCAACGGCAAGGAGGACCTCGCCTGGTCCTACCGGACACCGCTGCCCGAGAGCGAGCGGATCGCCGGGCTGGTCGCCTTCTACGACGAGAAGCTCGACATCTACCTCGACGGCGAGCTGCAGGAGCGTCCCAAGACCAAGTTCGCGTGAGTTGACAGGTCGTCACCCCGTACAACACCCTTTCACTAGTTGATTAGTGAAAGGGTGTTGTCGTGATCGACTTTCAGCTCGACCGAGGGTCGGGGGTGTCGACGTACCTGCAGCTCGTCCACCAGGTCAGGCAGGCGCTGAGGCTCGGCACGCTGCGGCCCGGTGACCAGCTGCCGACCGCGCGCGAGGTGGTCGAGCGCCTGGCCATCAACCCCAACACCGTGCTCAAGGCCTACCGCGAGCTGGAGCGCGAGGGGCTGGTCGAGGGGCGGCCCGGCATGGGGACGTTCGTGCGCCGGGGGATCGCGGGCCCGACGCTCGCCGAGCACACCAGGCTGAGGCGCGGCCTGGAGGAATGGGTGCGCGAGGCCCGGGCCGCGGGGCTCGACCAGGACGACCTGCGGGCGCTGTTCACCGTGGTCCTGGCCGACGCCGCCAAGGAGGGGGCGGCATGAGGCCCGCGCTCGAGGTGACCGGGCTCGGCGTGCGTTACCGCCGCACATGGGCGCTGCGCGACTGCTCGCTGGCGGTCCCGGCCGGGCGGGTGGCCGCGCTCGTGGGGCCGAACGGCGCGGGCAAGTCCACGCTCATGCACGCCGCCGTCGGGCTGGTGCGGCCGGCGCGGGGGAGCGTCGGCGTGGCGGGCGAGGTGGCGTTCGTGGCTCAGGACAAGCCGCTGTACGAAGGCTTCACCGTCGCCGAGATGCTCTCCTTCGGCCGCAGGACGAACACCCGCTGGGACGATCAGGGCGCACGCGACCGGCTCGGCGCGCTCGGCATCCCGCTGGACCGGAAGGCGGGACGCCTGTCGGGCGGGCAGCGCGCCCAGGTGGCGCTCACGCTGGCGCTGGCCAGGCGGCCCGACCTGCTCGTGCTGGACGAGCCGCTGGCCAACCTCGACCCCCTCGCCAGGCACGACGTGATGCGCACGCTCATGGGAGAGGTGGCCGAGCGGGAGCTGACGGTGCTGCTGTCCTCCCATGTCGTCTCCGACCTGGAGGAGACCTGCGACTGGCTCATCGTGCTCAACGGCGGGCGGCTGCAGGTCAGCGGCGACATCGAGGACCTGCTGGCCGGTCACCTTGTGCTCACGGGCCCCGCCGGGCCGTCCGGGGCGCCGCCGGCGCAGCCGTCCGGCGGGGCGGTGCTGGTGGGCGGCGGCCAGGCGGGACGGCAGGTCACGCTGCTCGTACGCGGCACGCCCGCGCTCGACCCGCGCTGGCAGGCACGGCCGGCGGGGCTGGAGGAGCTGGTCATGGCCTACCTGCGCAGCCCCGAGTCGGCCGCCCTGCCAGGGCTCGCGGGGGTGGGCGCGTGATCTGGCTGACCTGGCGCCAGCACCGGGCGCACCTCCTGGTGACGGCCGGCTTCCTCGCGCTGCTGGGGCTGCTCCTGCTGGGCTCCGCCGTGGAGGCCAGGCTGTACGTCGCCGGCCATGCCCCGCCCGGCTGCCCCGGCCCCGGCGTGGCGTGCGCGGACCTGGAGGTGGCGCTGGGCCGGCGCTACGACGCGGTCTACTCGGTGTTCGGCTGGATGCCGCTGGTGCTGCCCGCGCTGATCGGCGCGTTCTGGGGAGCGCCCCTGCTCGGCCGCGAGTACGAGCGCGGCACCCACCGGCTCGCCTGGACCCAGTCCGTGCCCGCGTGGCGGTGGCTGGCCGTCAAGCTGTCGGTGCTGGGCGGGGCCGTCGTGGCGGGCGGTCTGGTGCTGTCGCTCATGGTGAGCCTGTGGCGGCCGGTGTTCAGGGACGGGATCGACTCGTCGTTCGGGAACATCGGCGTCTTCAACATGGTGGGGGTGGCGCCCGCCGCGTGGTGGTTGTTCGCGTTCATGCTCGGCACCGCGGCGGGGGCCTTCTTCCGGCGTACGCTCCCGGCGATGGCGTTGTCCGTGGCCGCGGTGGCGGCGACCATGTTCACGCTGTTCGGGCTCAGCGACCACTACGCCGAGCCCGCGCGCGTGGAGCTGGCCGGCACGGTGGTCCTCGGCGACCCCGACGCCCGGCTGGTCCGCGCGTCGTGGGTCGACCCGTCAGGGCGGGAGGTGGCCGAGCCGGGCGCCGCGAGCGGCTGCCCGCGCCGGGTGGACCATGGGCGCGGCAGCCGCAACGCGGAGGCGTGGCAGGCGTGCCTGTTCGGCAAGGGCTACCGGTACGCGGTGTACTACCATCCGCCGTCCCGGTTCTGGCGTTTCCAGTGGACGGAGGCGGGCATTCTGGTGCTCGTCTCGGCGGCCCTCGCCGGCCTCACCGTCCGCCGCACCCTCCGTCACACCGCCTGAGCTCAGGAGGAGGGACGCGCCGGGCGGTTCAGGTGATCAGGCGGGCGAGCACCCGGGTGCCGAACTCCAGCCCCTCCACCGGCACCCGCTCGTCCTTGCCGTGGAACATCCCGAAGTAGTCGAGGTCCGGCCGGAGCATGAGCGGCGCGAAGCCGTACCCCTTGATGCCGATCCGCGCGAACGACTTCGCGTCCGTGCCCCCGGACATCACGTACGGCACCGGCCGCGCGAGCGGGTCCTCGGCGACGAGCGAGCCCGCCAGCTCGTCGAAGAACGCCGACGGGTACGGCGCGGCGGGCGCGTCCTCCAGGTTGACGAACTCGCGGGTGATCTTCGCCCCGAGCAGCGCGTCCATGGTCTCCAGGAACTCCTCGCGCAGCCCCGGCAGGTAGCGCCCGTCCACGTGCGCCCCGGCGGTCGAGGGCACCACGTTGACCTTGTAGCCGGCGTCCAGCATCGTCGGGTTCGCGGAGTTGCGGATCTGGCCCTTGAACAGGCTGCCGAGCGGGCCGAGGCGGGCGGCCTCCTCGTCCAGGCGGTCGAGGTCGATGCGCTGCCCGGTGATCTCCGACAGGTGCTCGATGAGCGCCGCGACCGGCGGCGTCAGGCGTACCGGCCACTGGTGCGAGGCCACCCGCGACAGGGCGTGCGCGAGCGTCGCGACCGGGTTGTCCACGGCGGGCTTGGATCCGTGGCCGGCCACGCCGTGCGCGGTCAGCGTCATCCAGGCGGTGCCGCGCTCGCCCACCGCGATCGGGTAGACGCGGTGCTCGCCGGAGGCCACGCTGAAGCCGCCCGACTCGCTGATCGCCTCCGTCACGCCGTCGAACAGCTCACGGTGCTCGGTCACGGCGTGCCGCGAGCCGAAGTCGCCCGTGGCCTCCTCGTCGGCGAGGAACGCCAGCACCAGGTCCCGCTTCGGGCGCACCCCCCGCGCCACCAGGTCGAGCACGGTCGCGAGCGTCATCGCGCACGAGCCCTTCATGTCGACCGCGCCCCGGCCGTACACGCAGCCGTCCACGATCTCGCCGGAGAACGGATGCATCCGCCACTCCGCCGGGTCGGCGGGCACGACGTCGAGGTGGCCGTGGATGAGCAGCGCGTCGGGGGAGTCGCCGTCGATCCTGGCGACGACGGTGGTCCGCTTCGGCGCCGACTCGAACACCACAGGCTCCAGCCCGGCGTCGGCCAGCAGGGTGGCGACGTACTCGGCGGCGGGCCGCTCACCCGAACCCGGATTGGTGGTGTCGAACCTGATCAGATCCGAGCAGATCTCGGCAACGCTCTTCATGCTCTCCCCTTAAGCGTCAACGGCGGCACCTCGGGCGTCTCCAGGTCGAAGATCAGCCCGTAGAAGGCCAGCTCGGCCTCCAGCACCGCGACGATGGTCTCTTCCCTGCGCCAGCCGTGCTGCTCGCCAGGGAACGTCAGCAGGGCCCACGGTCTGCCGTGCCGGTCCAGCTCGGCGGTGAACCGCTCGGCCTGCCCGACGTCCACGATCGCGTCCTCCAGGCCGTGCAGCATCAGGCACGGGCCGGACGCGCGGGCGGCGTTCAGCAGCGGCGAACGTTCGGTGTAGCGCTGCCGCGTCTCGGGCAGCGGCCCCACCAGGCCGTCGAGGTAGCGGGACTCGAAGTCGTGCGTCTCCGCGGCCCAGCTCTCCGGATCGGTGATCGCGTAGTGCGCGACCCCGCCCGCGAACACGTCGCTGTGGACGAGCGCCGCCACCGTCGTCCAGCCCCCTGCGCTGCCGCCGCGCACGGCGATCCTCGACGCGTCGGCCCGGCCCAGCTCCACCAGGCCGCGGGCCACCTTGGCGCAATCCTGCACGTCGACCACGCCCCACTGGTGGCGCAGCCGCTCCCGGTAGGCCCGGCCGTAGCCGGTCGAGCCGCCGTAGTTGACCACGGCCACGCCGATGCCCCTGCTGGTGAAGTACGCGATCTCCAGGTCGAGCACGATCGGCATGTGCCCGGTCGGCCCGCCGTGAACGAAGATCACGTACGGGCTCGGGCCGGTGGCCCCCGACGGCGGGTAGAGGTGCGCGTGCACGTCCTCGATGGTCATGGCCTCCGGCGTGGGCAGCAGGTCCCGGTCCGGCAGCGGCTTGGGCGCCGACACGATCTCGTACGCGCCGTCGAGCCCGACCAGCGCGACCTCCAGCGGTGTGTACGGCGTCGCGCGCACCGCCGCCACCCGGCCGTCCGCCACCGACACGGTCGAGGACCAGTGGGTGGCCGTGCCGCCGATCTCGCGCAGGTCGCCGGTCCCGGGGTCCAGCACGCCCAGGCGGCGGCGGTCGGCGGTGCCGTACACGACGACCAGGTTCCCGTCGTCCGCGAGCGCCATGTACGTCATGCCGGGTTTCCACGCCGCGCCGCCGAACTCCAGCTCCATCGGGGTGAGGTTGCGGGCCGGCCCTCCGCCGGAGGGCACGAGGTGCACGTTCCACCAGCCGGTGGGGTCGGTGACCGCGTACAGGGCGGTGTCGTCGCGCCACTCGGCCTGGGCGACCGACTCGCGCGGGCCGCCCGCCACCACCCGGTGCGGGCCCGCCGTGCCGTCCGGCCGCAGCTCCGCCACGCACAGCTCGGTGCCGTCCCAGGGCATGTTCGGATGGTCCCAGCCGATCCAGGCGACCGAGCGGCCGTCGGGGGAGATCCGCGGGTTCATCAGGAAATGGTGGGCCTTGACGATGACCCTGACCTGGCCGCCGTCCAGCGGCACCGCCACCAGGTCCCGCACGTCGTCCGTCTCCCTGACCGCCCACACCTCCTCACGTCCCGGGGGCAGGTACAGGTCCGCGTAGCGGTACGTACCCACAGGAGTGATCGCCACCGGGGCCCCATCCGCGTCGAGGCGGTAAAGGCGCTGGTCGGCCCAGTTGGTGAAGACGAGGCCGCCGCCGGGCAGCGGGCGCCAGGAGCGGCCGCCGTACTCGACCACCCGGTTGCGCGCGTTCCAGCCGGGCGGCAGGACGTCCACACGGGAGCCGTCGGGCAGGCGGCGCACCACGCAGCGCCGGCCGCCCTCATGCGGGCGCGGCTCGTCCCACCAGACCTCGGTGCCTGAGGGCGTGGCCACGGCTTCCACCCACTGGGGGCCGCCGTCGGTACGGGCTACGTCGATCGGTCGAATACTCATCACGTCACCAATTGCCATTCGTACAGGGTGGAAGGGGGTGTTCGGGTGGGTGGAGGACGTACACGATCCCGCCGCTGCTCCGGCTCCCGAGCCACACCCGCTCGAACGCCGACCGCGGATAGACCCGGCGGACCTCCGCCTCGACCGGCGCGGCGGGATCGTTCACGACGACGTCGCCGCCGGCGGTGAAACCCGTCACGACCAGGATGTGCCCGTTCGTCGAGTAGCCGGCGCCGGGCAGCTCGCCCGCCGTGAACGACTGCGACGTGATCACGGGGATCTCCGCCCGTACGAACCGCTCCAGCTCCGCCGCCGACCGCAGCCGCGTCACGAAGCCGGCCAGGCCGTACCGGCCCGCGTAGGCGACGTTGAACGCCCAGTTGCCGGTGCCCTGGTAGCTCTCGTCGTACACACCCATGGCCGCGTGATCCACCATGGGAGCGGGATCGTCCGCGCCGACCCAGGCCAGCTCGCCCGGATCCGGGCCGCGGTCCCAGAAGCCGAGCACCATGGCCACGGAAGCGGGGCTGCACCAGTTCGCGCCGCCACCGTCCCAGCGGGGGTGGTGCCCGGTGTGCGCGTACTGCGAGTACCGGGGCACCGCCAGCTCGACGGCCCCCGCGTGCGCGGCGGCACGCGCGGGGCGCGGCGCGGCCGGACGACGGGGGAGGGCCGAGGCCATCACGCCCAGGCCGGTGACGTGGGCGCCCTCGCCGTGGCGGGTGATCCGGAGCTGGCAGGCCACGACGGGACGCCGGGCGACGAACGTGTCCACCGCCACGTCGCCGTCCCCGTCGCCCTGGCCGGGGACGGACGTACGGGGCCGGCCGTGCTCGGACCAGCGGCCCATGACGTACCACTTGGTGCGGGTGCCGGACGCCGTCCTGGCGCGCAGCTCGATCTCGATCCAGGCGCCGGGCGGGGTGCGGGCGGTCCACGAGGGGACGAGTTGCGTGGCGGCGAAGCCGATCGGGTGCTCCTCGCCGGTCCAGGTGCCCGGGCCGTCGCCGGGCACCGCGAAGCGGGCGAAGGCCACGGAGGACAGGTCGACGGTGAGCACCACCCATATTGTGCTTTCGCACTCCGTGTCGCACATCGGATGGTTTACGTACCGGCCCGGGGTCGGCGCCGGGGATCCGCGCCCGCCCGTCCGTCCCGAGCGGGCGCGGCGCCGGTGGTCAGAGGTACAGGCCGGTCGAGTCGTTGCCGAAGGAGTGGGGGATCTCACGGCCCGAGCGCAGCGCGTACAGCTCCGCGAGCGTCGCGCCGGAGGGGCCCACGCCCTGCGAGGTGCCGAGCCACGCGATCGCCTCGTCCCGGCTCAGCGACCCCACCTCGAGCTGCGCCAGACAGCGGCCCGGGCGCACGACGGCGGGGTGCAGGCGGGCGAGGTCCTCGTTGGTGGTGATCGCCACGAGCACGTCGCGGCCCTGGCCGAGCAGGCCGTCCGTGAGGTTGAGCAGGCGCGACAGCCCCTGGCCCGCCTGGGCCTTGGCTCCGGCGCTGATCAGCTCGTCGCAGTCCTCCAGGACGAGCAGCCGCCAGCGCTGGGCGTCCTCGTCGGTGTCGTAGCCGACCGCCACCTCCATGAGGTAGCCGGGCTCGTTGAACAGCCGCTCGGGGTCGAGCACGCAGTCGACCTGGCACCAGTCGCGCCACTGCTTGGCCAGCGTGCGCAGCAGCGTGGTCTTGCCGGTGCCCGGCCGCCCGTGCAGGAGGATGAGCCGGCCGTTCACGTCGGAGGGCGTCACGGCCATCAGCTTGCCGAGGGACGCGCGCACCTGGCCGGAGTAGTTGGCGCTGATCTCGTCCCACGACTGGGCCGTGATCGGCCGCTCGGAACGGGTGCCGCCGTGCGTGCCGCGCCACCAGAAGCCCATCTCGACGTGGTCGACGTCCGGCACGGCCTCTTCCGCGCCCTCGATGGTCTCGTGGAGCACCGACTTGGCCAGTTCCTCGCTCACGGCCGTCACGCTGACCGTGGCCGTGCGGTCGCGGTGGCGCACGACGCGCAGGGTCCAGCCGTCGCCGCTGATGAGCCGCGACTCCGGGCCGTCCTCGACCCGCGCCGTGCGCACCACGCGGCCCCCGGCGGGACTGAGCGCGGCCTCGGGGCGTACGCGCTCCAGGTTGGCCAGCCGGGACCAGGGTTGCGCGCCCGTCGCGAACGGCGACAGCGCCAGGGCGTCGATGAGGTCGATGGCGGAGTCGGCGTCGTCGACGCAGATGCTCATCGGCAGCGCCGAGGCGTCCGGGCTGGGGAACGGCACCTCCCTGATCACAGACATATCGGTAATGATCTCCGCGGGGTCGTCGGATGTCGAACGGTTTCCTGGAGGTACGGTGCTCATTCCTTGTCGAGCGTACCCGTCTGCGTGATGAGACCGAGGCCGGGAACGTCGCGCCAGGTGTAGATGAGCGAGTCGCCCCGCAGCTCCAGCACGATGGTGCCGGGGACGCAGCCGCCCTCGTTCTGGCCGAGGGCGAACGTCAGCCGGCTCTGCGCCACCTCGGTCAGCGTGATGGTGCCCCTGCAGTCGTCGTCGCCGTCACGTTCCGACCACTTGGCGGTGGACTCGCCCTCCCTCAGCTCCACCCTGTTCTCGTTGTCGTCGGGGTCCATCGGGTTGGTGCTGGTGGTGCGGCCCCTCCAGTCGCCCTCGAAGCGGGCCGGGATCTTCAGGTTTCGGCCGGGCTGCTCGGACCCTGTGGGTTCGGACGCTGTGGGTTCGGACGCTGTGGGTTCGGACGCTGTGGGCTCGGACCCGGTGGGGGAGGCGTCCGGTGACGGCGAGTCCGACGGGCCGGTCGGCGAGGGGGTGCCGGCGGCCTGCGAGCTCGTGGGAGGGGCGGCCGTGGGAGAGCGGTCACCCGTCACGAACGGCGCGCCGTCGGTGAACAGGGCCGTGGTCGTGGCCGCGGCCAGGGCGACCGCGACCGCCGTCGCGCCGATCAGCCACCCGCGTTTACGGGCGCCCGAGGTCTCGCGGGTGTCCTCCCCGCCGCCCCGCGGCCCGGTGGCAGGGCCGGTGGTGGGCCCGGTGGAGACGAGGGACACCATGAGCTGCTGCGCCGAGGGCCGGCGCGCGGGGTCCTTCGACAGGCAGGACGCGATCGGCTCGCGCAGGCGCGGCGGCAGCGGTGACAGGTCCGGCTCCGCGTGGAGCACCCGGTGCAGCACGGCGGGGACCGTGTCGGCCCCGAACGGGCTCGTGCCCGTGGCGGCGAACACCATGGAGGCCGCCCACGCGAAGACGTCGGAGGCCGCGGTCGCGGGCGTGCCGTTGATCTGCTCGGGTGCCAGGTAGGCGGGCGTGCCGATCAGGCCGGAGGTCATGGTCGCCGCCCCCTCCGCCCTGGCGATGCCGAAGTCGACCACCCGGGGTCCGTCGGGACCGAGCAGCACGTTGGACGGTTTGAAGTCCCGGTGCACGATCCCGGCCGCGTGGATGGCGGCCAGCGCCGTGGCCGTGCCCACCGCCAGGCGTTCCAGGTCGCCGCCGCGCAGCGGGCCGCGATCGCGTACCCGGTCGGACAGGGAGGGGCCGTCGACGTACTCGCTGACCACGTAGGGACGCGGGCCGCTGGTGGAGACGTCGAGCACCCGCGCCGTGCAGAAGGAGGCGATGCCCGCCAGGGCGTCGAGCTCCCGCGCGAGCCTGGCCCTGGTCTCGGGGTCGCCGGTGCCGAGCAGCTTGACGGCGACCTGCTCTCCGGAGGCGGAGTGGGCGAGGTAGACCACGCCCTGACCGCCCTCGCCGAGCCGGCCGGCCAGGCGGTAGTCGCCCAGTGAGGCCGGGTCGTCCGGTGTCAGGGGGGTCACCATGGGCGATACGTTACCGTCGTCCAGCACGCGGCAAAGATCCCTTCGCCATGCGAAAGCCAAGATCGCCCGGTACCTTGGACCGTTGGTCAAATCACTCCTTAGGCGGAGGTATCAGGGGAAGTGTCGAAGATCACGGTCCGCGAACGGGCGCGGTACTGGTTCGACAACACCATGACCAGGGGAACGGCGTCGCTGATCGGCTGGCTGGCCCTGGTGTCGCTCGCGCTCATCGTCGTGGTCACGGTGCTGACGCTCTGGCTCGCGCCCAACGAGCCGGAGGGCGTGACCGGTCCTGGACACGTGCTCTGGCTCGCGCTCATGCACGCGCTCAGCCCCGGCAAGATCTCCAGCGACGAAGGTTCGACGGCCTACATGACGGTGATGTTCGCCGGCTCGCTCGGCGGCATCTTCATCGTCAGCATGCTCGTCGGTCTGCTCTCCAACGGGCTCAAGCAGAAGGTCGACCGCCTGCGCAAGGGCCGTTCGCGGATCGTCGAGTCCGGCCACACGGTGGTGCTCGGCTGGTCCGACCAGATCTCCACGATCGTGGCCGAGCTGGCCAAGGCGCAGGCCAGCGAGCGCAGCTCGGTGATCGCCATCCTGGCGGAGCAGGACAAACCGGAGATGGAAGAGCAGATTCGCGAGCAGGCCGGGGACCTGGGGAAAACGCGCATCGTCTGCCGCACCGGGCGCCCCACCGAGCCGCACGACCTCGACCTGATGAACCTGGGGGCGGCCCGCTCCGTCGTCGTGCTCTCGCCCGAGCGCGAGGACCCCGACGCCCACGTCATCAAGATCCTGCTCGCGCTGGCCAAGCGCGAGGGCGTGCACCCGCCGGCCGTCGCGGCGCTGGCCTCCAGCCGCAACATGGCCGCCGCCCGCCTGGCCGGCGGGGACGAGGTGCACCTGGTCGACTCCGACGACACCGCCTCCCGGCTCATCGTGCAGTCCTCGCGTCAGTCCGGCATGTCCGTGGTCTGCATGGACCTGCTCAACTTCGACGGCGGCGAGATCTACCTGCGCACCCCGAAGAAGCTCGTCGGCGTCACGTACGGCGAGGCGCTGCACGCGTACCAGACCGCCTCCCTGATCGGCCTGCGCCGGCCGTCCGGCGTCGTGCTGAACCCGCCGGGCGACACCGTCATCAACGCCCACGACCAGGTCGTCGTCATCGCGCACGACGACTCCCACGTACGGCTCGCCGCCGGCATGCCGTCCATCGAGGACGGCGCCATCGTGGAGGCCGAGTCCCCGCCCGCCGAGCCGGAGCGCACGCTGCTGCTCAACTGGAACGGCAGGGCCGAGCAGATCGTCCGCTACCTCGACGGGTACGTCGCCCCCGGCGCGGTCCTGGAGATCGCCTCCGACCACCCCAAGGCCGGCACAGGCCTGGCCGGCCTGCGCAACCTCACCGTCAACGTCAAGGACTGCGACACCACCGACCGCTACGCGCTCGAATCGCTCGGCGTCGGCCTCTTCCAGCACGTCATCGTGCTCAGCGACGACCGTTTCGACCCGCGCCACTCCGACACGCGCACGCTCATGACGCTGCTGCAGCTCCGCGACATGCAGAAGGTGCTCGGCGAGCGCTACTCGATCGTCAGCGAGATGCACGACGAGAACAACCGCTCGCTGGCCGAGGTCACCCAGGCCGACGACATCGTCATCAGCGACACCGTCATCGGCCTGCTCCTCGCCCAGCTCGCCGAGAACCGGCACCTGGCGGACGTGTTCGCCTACCTGTTCGACTCGCGCGGCTCGGAGATCTACCCGCGCCCCGCCGCCTCGTACATCAGGACGGGGGCGAAGGTCTCCTTCTCCACGGTCGTGGAGTCCGCCAGGCGCAGGGGCGAGACGGCCATCGGCTACCGCAAGAACACGGCGAGGAACGACCCCCCGCACTACGGCATCGTCCTCAACCCGGACAAGACGGAGCCCATCGTCCTGGAGGAGGCGGACTCGGTGATCGTGCTCGCCGAACGCTGACCTCCACGCCGCCGTGGGTTACCGTGTGCCCCGTGAGGACCATTGACTGGGTGGACGGCGCTGTCGAGCTCGTGGACCAGACTCTCCTGCCCGACAAGTGCGTGATGCTGCGCATCCACACCGTGGACGAGCTCGTCGACGCCATCAGGCGGCTGGCGGTGCGCGGCGCCCCCGCGCTCGGCGTGGCCGGGGCGCTGGGCGTGGTGCTGGCCGACGGCGACCCCGGCCTGATCGCCAGACTCCGCGCCGCGAGGCCCACCGCCGTCAACCTCGCGTGGGGCGTGGACCAGGTCGCCGAGCACCTGCCCGAGGGCCCCGGCGCGGTGCTCGCCGCCGCGCTGCGCGTCCGCGACGACGACCTCGCCGCCTGCAGGGCCATGGGGGAGCGCGGCGCCGACCTCCTCGACGGCGACCGGCTGCGGATCATGACCGTGTGCAACACCGGCGGGCTCGCCGCCGTCGAACGCGGCACCGCGCTGGGCGTCGTCCAGACGCTGCACGAGCGCGGGCGGCTGGCCGAGGTGCTGGCGCTGGAGACCCGCCCCCTGCTGCAGGGCGCCCGGCTCACCACGTGGGAGCTGGCCAGGATGGGCGCGCCGCACCGGCTCGTCGCCGACTCCGCGGGCCCCTACCTGCTGGCCAGGGGCGAGGTGGACGCGGTGCTCATCGGCGCCGACCGCATCGCCGCCAACGGCGACACCGCCAACAAGATCGGCTCGTACGCGCTCGCGCTCGGCGCCGAACGCGCCGGGGTGCCGTTCGTGGTGGTCGCGCCCGAGTCCACGATCGACCAGGACACCCCGTCGGGCGAGCACATCGCGATCGAGGACCGCGACGAGGACGAGATCCTTGCCTTCAGAGGGGTGCGCGTGGCCCCGGAGGGCACCCGCGCGGCGAACCCGGCGTTCGACGTGACACCGCACGACCTCATCACCGCGATCGTGACGGACCAGCGGGTCATCCGCCCCTGACCAAATCCCCCATCTCCCAGACCTGCCCGCGCCACCCGCGTTACGCTCGGTCGTCACCGACAGCGACCCCCGGAGCTCACCTGTGGCCATCGACCTGGTACCAAGGCGCGACTGGAACGCTCGCACCCCCCGCGGCGACTACACGCAGCTCGACTCCACCAAAGGCGTGAAGGTCCACTACACCGGCGGCAGGGTCGACCCCGGCATCGTCTCCGACCACCAGGTCTGCACGGCCTTGGTACGTTCCATCCAGGGCCACCACATGGACGGCAACGGCTGGATCGACATCGGCTACTGCGTGGACGAGGAGACCGAGATCCTCACCCGGCAGGGCTGGCGGTCCTGGCGCGAGCTGCGTCCCGGCGACATCGTGCTCACCCTCGACCACGACACCGGCATGTCGGTGTGGCAGCCCGTGCTGGAGGTGTGCGTGTTCCCCGCGCGCGAGCGGGAGATGATCCGCATGAGCGGCCCCGGTCACTCCTCCTTGACCACGCCCCATCACCGCTGGCCGGTGGAGCGCCGCCGCCACGTGCCCGGCTCCCTGCGATGGACGGGGCAGGGCGCGACGTGGCTGCCCGCCGCGAGGGCGGGCCGTACGCTCACCGTGCGTGAGCGCCAGTGGGTCACCACCGAGACCATCGCCGGCGACGACCGCATCACGATCGCCGCTCCCTGCGCCGACCTGCCGGCCGAGCCGAAATGGTCCGACGCCTTCGTCGAACTGGTCGCGTGGTTCTGCACGGCCGGGGCCGCCGACCGTGCCGGGGCCGCCGACCGCGCCTGGGACGCCGACCGTGCCGGTGGCGGTGTCGCGATCCACCGGCCGCCGGACGACGAGGCGCACCTCATGCGCATCCGCGCCGCGCTCCACGCGCTCCTCGGCCCTCCCGCCGATCGGCTGCACCGGGGCGGGGCGTGGCGGGAGACGATCTCGGGCGGTCGCGCCGGGTTCCGTCTGCGGGCCCGCGCGGGCCGGCTGCTGCTGGAGGCGGCGCCCGGCGGGGTGCCAGCGCCCGGCTTCCTCCTCTGCCTGACCAGGGCCCAGCTCGACCTGTACGTGGCGACCTGCCTGGCGGGCGGGGACGGGCCGGACGGGTTCGTGCGCGAGGGCCGTACGGCGGCGGAGGCGTTCATGTTCGCCGTGCTGCTGTCGGGGTCGGAGGCGTCGCTGCACCGGGTGCCGCCGGCGGGCGGCAACGCCACGGGCGGGTGGAGGGTCTCCGTCGGCGGCCGGCGGCACGTCGTGCCGCGACCGGCCGCGCGGGGCGGCGACGCGGGTTTCACCATCAGGAAGGAGACGTACGACGGCCGGATCTGGTGCCCGAGGACCGAGAACCAGAGCTGGCTGGCGCGCAGGGACGGCACCGTGTACTTCACCGGCAACACCATGATCGCCTGCCCGCACCGCAAGGTGTTCCAGGGGCGCGGGCCGCACCATCTGCCCGCCGCCAACGGCCCGGGGCTCAACTCCGGCCACTACGCCGTGCTCGGGCTGGTGGGCAGCACGGGGCTCATCCAGCCGCCCGACGGCGTCCTGCACGCCGTCCTCGACGCGATCGAGCACCTGCGCACCCGTGGTCGCGCCGGCAAGGAGATCAAGGGGCACCGCGACGGCTACGCCACCGACTGCCCCGGCGACCCGCTCTACGCCTGGGTCAGGCGCGGCGCCCCGCGTCCCGGCGACACGCCCGCGCCGCCTCCCACGCAGCCTCCCTCGGCGCCGGAGTTCCCCGGGCGGCTGCTGCGGTATCCGCCGGTGACGCGCGGCGATGACGTACGCATGTGGCAGGCGCAGATGCGCGAACGAGGCTGGGACCTCGACGTGGACGGCGCGTACGGCCCCGAGTCGCGTGACGTGTGCCGCAGTTTCCAGCGCGTGCAGGGGATCGACGACGACGGGATCGTGGGCCCGGTCACGTGGCGGCTGACGTGGGAGGCCCCGACCAGCTGATCTCGTGTAGGGGTGGACCCTGGGTTACTGGGTTCGCGGCCTTCCGCCTACTATCCGAACATGGAACTGGCAGCGGGGTTCGCGCCTGTGTCGCGCGACGACTGGCGGGCGCTGGCGGTGGCGGTCCTGCGCAAATCCGGGATCGAGGCGGACTCTCCCGAGGAGGCGCTGTCCACCCTGACCTACGACGGGGTGACGGTCGCGCCGCTCTACGACGCCGGCGACCTGCCCGGCGATCCGGGCCTGCCAGGGGCGGCCCCTTACGTGCGCGGGGCCAGGGCCGTGGCCGGGTGGGACGTGCGGCAGCGGCACACCGTGGCCGACCCCGAGGCCGTGCTGGCCGACCTGGAGAACGGCGTCACCTCGCTGTGGCTGGTCGTCGGGCCGGACGCCGTCCCGGTGGGCGAGCTGGGCACGATGCTGAAGGACGTCTATCTCGACCTGGCGCCCGTCGTGCTGGAGGCCGGTGAGCAGGCGGAGGAGGCCGCGCAGGCGTTGTTCGGGCTCGCCGCCGCCCGCGGCACCCCGCTCAGCGGCAATCTGGGGGCCTCCGGCGAGCTCGGCGCCCGTCTGGCGCGGCGCTGCCTCGCGGACTTCCCCGGGCTGCGGGCCGTCGTCGCCGACGCGACGCCCTACCACGACGCCGGCGGGAGCGACGCCGAGGAACTGGGCTGCTCGATGGCGCAGGGCGTCGCCGAGTTGCGGGCGCTCACCGGAGGCGGGCTCTCCGTCGAGGAGGCGCTGGGGCAGATCGAGTTCCGGTACGCCGCCACCGCCGACCAGTTCGCCACCATCGCCAAGCTGCGCGCGGCACGCCGGCTCTGGGCCAGGATCGCCGAGGTCTGCGGCGCGGCCGGGTACGGAGGCCAGGCGCAGCACGCCGTGACGAGCGCGGCCATGATGACGGCCCGCGACCCCTGGGTCAACATGCTGCGCACCACGCTCGCCTGCTTCGCCGCCGGCGTGGGCGGAGCCGAGGCGGTCACGGTCCGGCCGTTCGACGCCCGCCTGCGGCCACCGGACGCCTTCTCCCGCCGCATCGCCCGCAACACGCAGGCGCTGCTGCTCGAGGAGTCGGGTGCGGGGCGGGTGATCGACCCCGCGGGCGGCTCCTGGTACGTCGAACGCCGCACCGCCGACCTGGCCGAGCGGGCGTGGGACTGGTTCCAGGAGATCGAGGCGGCCGGAGGGATCACGGCGGCGGCCGGACTGGTGTCCGAGCGGATCGCCGCCACCCGTGCCCGCCGCGCCGACGACATCGCCCACCGGCGCCTGCCCATCACGGGCGTGAGCGAATATCCCGACCTCAACGAGAAACCCCTCCGCCCCGGCCCGGCCTCCGGCACACCCGCACCGGACGACGGCGGGAGCACGGCGCTGCCCCGGGTGCGCTACGCCGAACCCTTCGAGGAACTGCGCGACCTGGCCGACGCGCAGGCCGAACGGCCCAAGGTGTTCCTCGCCACGATCGGCCCCGTGGCCGTCCACACCGCCAGGGCGGCGTTCGCGGCGAACCTGTTCCAGGCGGGCGGCCTGCGGACCGAGACCGCGGGCCCGGGCACCGACCCCGAGCAGATCGCCACCGCGTTCGCCGTCAGCGGCACGACGGTCGCCTGCCTGTGCTCGAGCGACAAGCTGTACGCCCAGCACGCCACGGCCGTCGCCGCCGCCCTGCGCAAGGCGGGGGCGAAGAAGGTGTGGCTGGCGGGGAAGGGAGACTACGACGGCGTGGACGCCACCCTGCACGCGGGCTGTGACGCGCTGGCCGTGCTCCGCACGACCTTCGACGACCTGGAGGTGACCCGATGATCCCGGACTTCTCCGGCATCCCGCTCGACGGCGGGCCCAAGCCGGCGACGGACGCCCCCGAGCCGTCGGAAGAGGTGTGGGAGACGCCCGAGGGCATCGAGGTCAAGCCGCTCTACACCGCCGGCGACCTCGACGGTCTCGACTTCCTGGGCACCTATCCCGGCGCGGCCCCCTACCTGCGCGGCCCGTACCCCACGATGTACGTCAACCAGCCGTGGACGATCCGCCAGTATGCGGGCTTCTCCACGGCCGAGGACTCCAACGCCTTCTACCGCCGCAACCTCGCCGCGGGGCAGAAGGGCCTGTCGGTGGCGTTCGACCTGGCCACGCACCGGGGCTACGACTCCGACCACCCTCGCGTCGCCGGCGACGTGGGCATGGCGGGGGTGGCGATCGACTCCATCTACGACATGCGGCAGTTGTTCGACGGGATCCCGCTCGACCGCATGTCGGTGTCGATGACCATGAACGGCGCCGTGCTGCCCGTTCTCGCGCTGTACATCGTGGCGGCCGAGGAACAGGGTGTCGCGCCGGAGCAGCTCGCGGGGACGATCCAGAACGACATCCTCAAAGAGTTCATGGTACGCAACACCTACATTTATCCCCCGGCGCCGTCGATGCGAATTATTTCGGATATTTTCGCGTATACGAGCGAGAAGATGCCGAAATTCAATTCGATCAGCATTTCTGGCTACCACATCCAGGAGGCCGGCGCCACCTGTGACCTGGAGCTGGCCTACACGCTGGCCGACGGCGTCGAATACCTGCGGGCCGGGGTCGACGCGGGCATGGACATCGACCGGTTCGCGCCGCGCCTGTCGTTCTTCTGGTGCATCGGCATGAACTTCTTCATGGAGGTCGCCAAACTGCGCGCCGCCCGGTTGTTGTGGGCGAAACTCGTCTCCGGATTCGGCGCCCAGAACCCGAAATCGCTGAGCCTGCGTACGCACAGCCAGACCTCCGGCTGGTCCCTGACCGCGCAGGACGTCTACAACAACGTCGCCCGCACCTGCGTCGAGGCCATGGCCGCCACCCAGGGCCACACCCAGTCGCTGCACACCAACGCCCTGGACGAGGCCCTCGCCCTGCCCACCGACTTCTCCGCCCGCATCGCCCGCAACACCCAGCTCCTGCTGCAGCAGGAGTCGGGCACCACCCAGGTGATCGACCCCTGGGGCGGCTCCTACTACGTCGAACGCCTCACCCACGACCTCGCCGCACGGGCCTGGGAGCACATCCAGGAGGTCGAGTCCGCCGGCGGCATGGCCAGGGCCATCGAGGCGGGCCTGCCCAAACTGCGCATCGAGGAGGCGGCCGCCCGCACCCAGGCCCGCATCGACTCGGGCCGCCAGCCCGTCATCGGCGTGAACAAATACCGCGCGACCGGCGACGAGGACATCGAGGTGCTCAAGGTCGACAACAGCTCCGTACGCGCCCAGCAGCTCGACAAGCTCGCCAGGCTCCGGGCCGAACGCCACGAGCCCGACGTCCAGCACGCGCTCAACGCGCTCACCAAGGCCGCCGACAACCCCGCGCCCGGTCTGGAGCACAACCTGCTCAAGCTGGCCGTCGACGCCGCCCGCGCCAAGGCCACCGTGGGCGAGATCTCCGATGCGCTGGAGCGGGTCTTCGGCAGGCACGCCGAGCAGGTCCGTACCATCTCAGGCGTGTACCGCGACGAGTCAGGCCCCTCCGACGCCATCGAACGCGCCCGCCAAGCCTGCGCCGACTTCGAGCGCGCGGAAGGACGCCGCCCGCGCATCCTGGTCGCCAAGATGGGCCAGGACGGTCACGACCGCGGCCAGAAGGTGATCGCCACGGCCTTCGCCGACCTGGGCTTCGACGTCGACGTCGGCCCGCTGTTCCAGACGCCGGAAGAGGTCGCCAGGCAGGCGGTCGAGGCCGACGTGCACATCGTGGGCGTGTCGTCGCTGGCGGCGGGCCACCTCACGCTGGTGCCCGCGCTGCGCGAGGCCCTCGCCGCCCACGACGCCGGCGAGACCATGATCGTGGTCGGCGGCGTCATCCCGCCGGACGACCACGACGCGCTGCGGGCCGCCGGCGCCGCCGCGATCTTCCCGCCGGGCACCGTGATCGCCGACGCCGCCCTCGATCTCATCGACCAGCTGAGGAGGCGTCCATAGGGCTACACCGGGCACATGGTGACGGAGACGGTCCGCTGGGTGGTGAGGGGAGAGGTGATCCGCAACGTGACCTTGTGGACGCCGCCCGAGCTCGTCAGGGTGCGCGGCGCGGCCAGATAACGCCGGCCGTTCCGCGAGATGCCCGCCTTCGCGCGGCCCACGGCGGAACCGTCGACGTACCAGGTGTAGTCGAACCTCACCGCGCCGCCGGTCCGCTCGACCAGCGCCTGGAGCGTCGCCTCGCCTCCGGCCCAGCAGTCGCCGTTCCTCGTGCCCCCGGCCCGCACGTAGAGCAGTCTCAACCGCCCCTTCGTGGCGCGGCCGGTGCCGGTCGACTCGTCGGGCTGGGGCTCGGCGTTACGGCTGCGCCGCTGCCGCTGGGTCGTGGTGGCGGACGGGGAGGCCGTCGGCGCATTGCTGGCGACGGCGAGCCGCGTCGCCTTCTGGGTGGGCGTGGTGGGGGTGAGCCACACGATGGCGCCGCCGAGGGCGAGCACGCACACGCCGGAGACGGAGGCGATGAGCACTTTCTTCGCCGTACGCCGTTTGCGCGGCGGCGGCGCGGCCTCGGCCGTTCTCCCGCCGGCGACCAGGGCATCGACGAGCGCCGAGGACTGCGCGGCCGGCACCGATTGCGTCGACTCAAGGTGCGTCGGCTCGGGGTGTGTCGGCTCGAGGTGTGTCGGCTCGGGCGTGTGCGGAGACGCGGAGGCGTACGGCTGGGACTCGAACGGCGCCGAGTCGAGGCCCTGCCTGGCGGCGAACGGAGCGGGCGGCTCCGACCAGGCCGGCACCTCGGGCGCCTGCCCGCCGTACCGGCTGTGGCCCTCGTCCTGCGCCCCGGGCGGCGCTCCGAACCCGGCGGACGCCTCGGGCGGGCTGTCCTGCCCGAACGGCGGCCGAGCGTCGTGCGCGGACGGCGACTCGACCGGCTGCGACAGATCGAACAACGCCTGAAGCGGCGACCCGTCCTGCCCGTGACCTGCCTGTCCGTGACCTGCCTGTCCGCGACCTGCCTGTCCGCGACCTGCCTGTCCGTGATCAGCCTGCTCGGGACCCGTCTGCCCGGGGCCCGCCTCTGCGAGGCCGCTCTGCGCGTCGACCGGCTGAGCCGGCTGAGCGAGGCGTCCCTGCGCGTGGCCTGCCTGCGGGCCTGCCTGCGGGCCTGCCTGCGCCGGGCCTGGATGCGCATCCTGGATCTCGTGGCCGGGTCCGTGCGGGCCGCCGCCCGGATGGGCTTCATGCGACGGGTACGCGGCCTGCCCGGGACCCTGGTGGTAACCGGAGTCCCCGGACGCCGCACCCTGCTGTGGCGATCTGGTCCTGCGCCTGGGCAGGGGCTCACCGACCACTCTGCCGAGGGGCGTGGACACGTCCTGATCGAGGGTCTGGTCGGCGGTCTGCTGCCAGGCTGCGGAATCGTCGGTGCGCTGCCAAGCCGGGGACCCGGCCGCCTCGGGCCGCGCCTGCCCAGGAGCCTCGCCATACGCCTGCCCGGACGTCTCGCCATACGCCTGGCCGGGCCCCTGCCGGGCGGCCGTCGACCCGCCGGGGCCCGGTGCGGGTTCGGCGGAGGCCGGCTCAGGTGTCTGCTCCCAGAGCCAGTCCGGGGTGTCGTTCGCGGCCGGCCGGCTTGCGGGCTGAGGCACCGGCGTCTGGTACGGCGCGTCGTACGCGGGAGTCTGCGGCCCGCCCTCCGCCACGGGGACGGGCGCACCCTGCGGGGAGGCGCCACCATGAGGGGCAGGACCACTGTGCGGGGAGGCGGCGTCTTGAGAGGCGGCGTCTTGAGAGGCGGCGTCTTGAGAGGCGGCGGAACCACGCGAGGAACCGGCGTCTTGGGGAGCGGAACCACGCGGAGAGGCGGCGGCTTGAGCGGAGGGGATGCTCTGGGTGGCGGGTCTGCCCTTGCGCTGGGGCGCGGTCAGGTGGAGCAGGACGTCGCGGATCGGGGGGCGGGCCGACGGGTCCTTGGTCAGGCAGGCCGGCACGACCTCCCGCAGCGGCCGTGGCAGCTCGCCGATCTCCGGCTCTTCGTTCACGATGCGGTTGATCACCACGGGCAGGGAGTCATCGCCGAACGGCGGCACCCCCGTGGTCGCGAACACGATCACCGACGCCCACGCGAACACGTCCGAGGGCGCGCCCACCGGCCTGCCCGCGAGTTGCTCGGGAGCCATGTACGCGGGCGTCCCGACAATGGTGCTGGTCGCCTTCATGCCCGACCCGAGCGCCGCCGCGATGCCGAAGTCCACCACCTTCGGCCCCTCGGGCCCGAGCAGCACGTTCGCCGGTTTGAAGTCCCCGTGGATCAGGCCGGCCTGGTGGATCGCGTCCAGCGCGGTGGCGGTCGCCACGGCGAGGCGCTGCAGGTCCACGCCGGTGTGCCGGCCCGCCTGTTCGAGCGAGGGCCCGTCCACGTACTCCGACACGATGTACGCCCTGCCGCTGGTCGACGCGTCGAGCACCCGTGCGATGCAGAAGGGCTGGACCATGCGCGCGGTGGCGACGTCCTTGACCAGCCGGCCGCCCATGACGATGCCCTCGCGCAACGCTTTGACGGCGACGGGGGTTCCGTTGCGTGCCTGGCCGAGGTAGACGACGCCGTGCCCGCCCGCGCCGAGCCGCCCGACCAGCCGGTACGGCCCCACCGCTGCCGGGTCGCCCTCGTGAAGGGGTTCGACGTTGGGCATGAGGGGAGTGACTCCTGTGACGGCTGAGATCAGAACTCCAGCACCCTACTGGCAAATGTCAAGCCTTGTAAGACATTAGGCTGATCAACTGGGAAGAAAGGGGTAAGTCGGGTGCACTCGCTGGAGGACTACGCCCGCGGCGTACGCGCCGGCTCGCGTACGTGGATCGGCCGGGCGATCACGCTCGTCGAGTCGACCAGAGCCGACCACATGGCCCTGGCCCAACGCCTGCTCGTCGAGCTGACCCCGCAGGCGGGGCACGCGCGCAGGGTGGGCGTCTCCGGTGTGCCGGGGGTGGGCAAGTCGACGTTCATCGACGCCTTCGGCACCATGCTCACCGGCGAGGGCCACAAGGTGGCGGTGCTGGCCGTGGACCCCTCCTCCACCAGGACGGGCGGCAGCATTCTCGGCGACAAGACCCGCATGGCCCGGCTGTCGGCCGACCCCTCGGCCTTCATCCGCCCCTCGCCCACCTCCGGCACCCTCGGCGGCGTCGCCAAGGCGACCAGGGAGGCCATGGTGGTGGTGGAGGCGGCCGGGTTCGACGTCGTCCTGGTCGAGACGGTCGGGGTCGGCCAGTCGGAGACCGCCGTCGCCGACATGGTCGACACGTTCCTGCTGCTCACGCTGGCGCGGACCGGCGACCAGCTCCAGGGCATCAAGAAGGGTGTGCTGGAGCTGGCCGACGTGATCGCGGTCAACAAGGCCGACGGGGAACACGAGCTCCCCGCCAGGAAGGCCGCGCGCGAGCTGGCGGGAGCGCTGCGCATGCTCCGCTCCGACTCGCCGCCGCCGCCCGTGCTCACCTGCAGCGCCCTCACCGGTGACGGGCTGGACAAGTTGTGGCACCAGATCCTGGCCCACGAGCAGGCGATCGACCTGCCCGCCAAGCGCCGGCGTCAACTGGTGCGGTGGACCTGGACCCTGGTGCAGGACCGGCTGCTGGCGGAGCTGCGCCACGATCCCGGGGTCGCGGCGATCACCGAGGAGGTGGAGCGCGACGTGCTCGCGGGCGACCTCACGCCCGCGCTCGCGGCCGACCGCCTGCTGTCGGTGTTCAAGCGTCCGTGACCTCCGGCGGTATTGGGCTGGCCAGGCCGTACAGGTTCGACAACGCCGAGACGGTGCCGTTCGTCTTCGGCGCGGACTTCGCGGACCCGGCCCGGCTGCCGCGCCGCACCCGCCTGGAGAGAGCCGTAGCCGACCACCTCGCCTCCGGCGGCACCTGGTACGGCCGCATCGACTGGCTGCGTTTCTGACCCCCGGCGTCTCTGACCCCCGGCCCGACGGCGCGAACGGCGTCGTGGAAGCCGCCGGCTTGCGACCCCGTCGAGCAGCCACGAGCATGCCACCACTACCCCGTGCACTTCTCGTACCAGGTCGTTACTATTGCTGCCCAAACAGTCATCGTACGTGTACGAGGAGTAGGTGTTGTCAGGCGACGAAGTGCCACGTATCCATCATCCGACGTCGATCAGAGGGTTGGGCGACGCTCTCACTGACGAGCGCGACGGCACCTCTCCGGTGTCACACCTGGAGGCGGCAGGTCGCCTGCCCGAGGGCATGCGCATAGGAGCGTTCGCCATGGGCGTGCTCGGCGCCCCCTTCGCGCTCCAGCACGACACCATCGTCGGCTACGCCGAGCAGACGGTCCGCAGCACCGTGGACGGCCTGTACGAGCACCGGGATGGGCTGCACCTGACCGCCCATAACAACGAGAGCGCGGAAGCGGGGAACGAAGAGCATGTCCGGCGGATTTGAGATCCCCACCCCGGGTGGTCCGAGCTCGTGGACGCCCATCGACGGGAGCGTCGACCTGAGAGATCTGCAGTACCTCACCCTCGGCATGCTGACGTTCAGCGCGGCCGTCTTCCCGGGTCTGCGACACACGGTGCTCTCATACGGGCTGACGCTGCCGACCGATCCGCAGAGGGTGCACAAGGCAGCGGACGGCTGGAGTGCCCTCGGCGAGGGCGTCTACACCGCGGGCCGGACGGCGCAGCAGCAGCACGACACCGTTCCCCAGGGCAACTGGCAGGCGCCGGAGCGTGAACTCTACGGAGAGCGTATCGGTACCTACCGTGTGGCGTCCGACACCGCGGCCGACTCCGCGCGAGACGTTTCGACCATCTTGAGGTGGGTCGCCAACATTCAGACGGTAGGTCAGTACCTTCACTTCGCGCAGGCGGCAATATTGTCCGCGATCACGATGAGGTCCCTGCTCATGGGGCCGGGAGGGCACATGTACGGCCAGCTCCAAGCGTATTCGGCGGGGAGGTCCATCGAGCACGGGACCCAACGGCTGAAGGATCTTCTCGTCACAGCCGGAGCAGGGCTCGGCCTGGCGACCGCCGGCGCCATCGCGGCGGAGATCACCCTCACCGACGGACTCAAACCGTCCGACGGGGCGGCAAGGCACGCTGCGGCCACCTGACCGCCCCGCGGTGACGTCCCTCAGTGACCGAGTTTCTTGCGCAGGCGATCGAGCTCGCCCATGGCGTCGCTCATCATCCCGTCGAACGCCTGTTGCGCCTCGGCGACCTTCGCCAGCGCGGTGTCCGGGTCGGCCATGGCATCATCCATGCCGCCGAACGAGTCGCCCATGATCGTGGACACCTGGCGCTGGAGGTCGGCGTCGGCCTTACGGAGAGCGGCGAGAATCGCTGCCGACATGTCTTTGACGCTCATCCGCTTCGCGCGCGGATCGATCTCGAGCCGGGTCACGCCGCCCTGCGCGGTGCACTCGACCACGATGTGGCCGTTGGCCGCCGTGGCCCGGCCGACCGCCGCTGCCACCTCTTTCTGTGCGGCTTCGAAGGCGGCCGCGCGTTTGCGGGAATCTCGCAGTAACGCCTCGACATCGATGTGCGCGAAGTTGCCGAGCGGGCTCTCCATCGGAGTCCTTCCGGTCTGCATGATCGGTAATAGCACATGTCACATTGTCACGTGGCCTGTCCGGACGGTAGGCGATTAGCCGCATGTACTAGATTTTGGCCATGCGGTCAGAAAATGAGTCGGACGGCCAGAAGCGCCGCTCCTTCATCGAGGAGGCCAGGCGTGCCCAGATCGTCGCGTCCGCCGTGGAGGTGATCGCCGAGGTCGGGTTCGCCCAGGCCTCGCTGGCGCGCATCGCCCAGCACGCGGGCATCAGCAAGGGCGTCATCTCCTACCACTTCGCCGGCAAGGACGAGCTGATGGTGGAGGTGGTCGAGCGGGCGTACGGCCTCGTCGCCGAAGCCGTGGCGGCCAGGATGCAGGGCCTGAGCTCGGCCGGCGACCTGCTCAGGGCGTACGTCCTGGGCGTCGCCGAGCACATGCGCGGCCACCGCACCCAGCTGGCGGCGCTGGGCGAGATCTTCGCCAACCTCCGGGACGCCGGCGGGCGCCCGCGCTACGGGATCAAGGCCAACGAGGAGATCTTCCGCGGGCTGGAAGGGATCTACGCGCTGGGCCAGCAGAGCGGAGAGTTCCGGCCCTTCGACCGCCGGGTCATGGCCGTCACGCAGTCCTCCGCCATCGACAACATGTTCGCCTACTGGGTCGCCCATCCCGGCCACGACCTCGACGCACACGCCAGGGAACTGGCCGACATCTTCGAAAGGGCATGCAGCTCATGAAGACCGAGCTCAGGCCGGCGACCGCCTCCACGCGGTCGACAACCTGAGGATCGTGCTGACCGTGCTGGTCGTCGCCCACCACGTGGCCGTCACCCGCGCGGCAGATTCCTGTCCGACCATGCCTTCACCGTCTACATCATCCACCCGCTCGTGCTGGTCGCCCTCGGCTACGCGCTGCGGCCGATCGAGGCGATCGCCATCGTCAAGTTCGCCATCATGCTCGCCATCGCGCTGCCGGCGTGCTGGGCCCTGGCCTACGCGGTGCGGTCGCTGCCCGGGGTCAAGCGGGTGTTGTGAGCAGCTCCGGCAGCGGGGCGGCCCGGCCGCCCGCCACGCACACGTACGTGATCGTGCCGATCGCCACGAGGCCGCCTGCCGGGCCGCCTGCCGGGCCGCCTGCCGGGCCGCCTGCCGGGCCGCGTGCGGGATCGCCCTCCCGTCGCATCGTGAACCTCATCGTGAGGGACGTGGTGCCGACCCTGGCCGGAGCGCTCTCCACGGCCAGCACGTCGCCCAGGCGGGCGGGGGAGTGGTGCTCACAGCCACTCGCCCTGATCACCAGGTCGGCCCCGCCCTCCCGGAGCCGCCCGTAGCCGCCCCTGGCGTCCAGCCAGTCGAGGAACGCGTCCTCGAAGAACTCGTAGTAGCGAATCGCGTGCATCATGGCCTGGGCGTCGCAGTGCCGCGGGCGCACCGGGAGGTGGGAGATCATGCCGGCGAGTCGTAGAAGGAGTCGAGGACGTCGCCGTGACGCTCCTCCACCACCTTGCGCCTGATCTTGAGGCTGGCCGTCAGCTCACCCGTCTCCACCGTGAAGTCCTCCGCCAGGATCGCGAACTTCTTGACCGTCGCGTAGCTCGCCTGGCCGGCGTTGACCTGCTCGATCGCCTTCTCGACCTCCGCGCGCACGCGGGGGTGCTCGCGCAGCTCGCGCGGGTCCGCCGGCAGCGACTCGGCCTGCGCCCACGGTCCGACGACGTCCATGTCGAGGGTGACCAGCGCCGTCACGTAGTTGCGCCGGTCGCCGTGCACGAACACGTGCGAGGCGTACGGGCAGGCCGCCTTGATCCGGCCCTCCAGATAGGTCGGCGCGACGTATTTCCCGCCCGACGTCTTGATCAGCTCCTTCTTGCGGTCGGTGATGAGCAGCCGCCCGGCCTCGTCGAGCTCGCCGATGTCGCCGGTGTGCAGCCAGCCGTCCTTCAGCGCCGCCTCCGTCTCCTCCGGCAGGCCGTGGTAGCCGCGCATGATGCCGCGCCCGCCGATCAGGATCTCGCCGTCGTCGGCGATGCGGACCTGGGTGCCGGGGAACGGCTGCCCGACCGTCCCGAACCGCACCGAGCCGGGACGGTTGAGGAAGCTGCCCGCCGACGACTCCGTCAGGCCGTACCCCTCGAGGATCGTCAGGCCGGCCGCGTCGAAGAACTCGGCGATGTCCTGCGACAGCGGGGCGGCGCCCGAGATGAAGAAGCGGATCCGGCCGCCGAACCGGTCGCGGAGCTTGGCGAAGACCAGGCGGTCGGCGAGGGCGTACTCGATCCTGGTGGTGATCGGGACGGAGACCCCGCGCTGGCGGGCACGTACGACCCTGATGCCCGTCCGCTTCGCCCAGGCGAAGATGGGGGCCTTCACGCCGCCCTCGCGCCGCACGTTGGCCACGACCGTGTTGTGGATCTTCTCGAAGATGCGCGGCGCGGCCGCCATGACCGTCGGCCGCAGCTCGCCCAGGTTGTCGGCGATCTTGTCGAGGCGGCCGTCGATCGCCGTGGGCACGCCGGCGTCGATCATCACCACCTCCAGCAGCTTGCCGAACGAGTGCGACAGCGGCAGCCACAAAAAGTGCAGGTCGGCCTCGGAGATCAGGTTGATCTCGCGTACGGCGCCGGCCGCGTAGAGCCAGTTGTCGTGCGTCAGCTCCACGCCCTTGGGCCGGCCGGTGGTGCCGGAGGTGTAGATGAGCGTGGCCAGGTCGTCCTGGGCGATGGCGTCGACCATGTCGTCGTAGCCGCCCCCGGCGTCGGGTGTGCCTTCGGTCAGCGAGCCGAACGTGATCACCCAGCCGTCGTCGCCCGGCGAGCCGTCGATCACCACGACGTGGGCGACGTCGGGCAGTTCCTTCCGCACGGATCTGATCTTGGCGACCTGGTCGTCGTTCTCCGCGATGACGATCGTGCTGCCCGAGTCGGTGATGACGAACGCCGACTCCTCGGCCGTGTTGGACGGGTAGATCGTCGTCGTGGCCGCCCCGGTGGACAACACCGCCAGGTCGGCCAGGATCCATTCGAGCCGGGTGGAGCAGAGGATCGACACGCGGGTGCCGGGCCCGGCGCCGAGCCGGGCGAGCCCCAGAGCCAGGCCGCGGACCCGCTCGCCCACCTCCCGCCATGACAGTGAGCTCCAGCCCTCGTCGGAGGGCACCCGGTACGCCTCGGCGTCGGGGGTCGCCGTGATCCTGTCGCGCAGCAAGGACGGAATGCTGGACATGCCTGACCTCCTGGAGGGTGTGTGGCCGACTCTAGGACCACGGCGGTGTCTCAGTCGATGGTCTTGATCGACGGTCCTCCGGAGGCGGAGGTCGCGACCATGCGCGAAGTCCGTACCTCCCAGACGCCGCAGGCGCACCTCAGGTAGGAGACCAGGCCCTCGGACGTGCGATGGGAGGAGACGAGAGTCAGGGCGAGAGGGTCGTGCAGATCTGCTGAGTGCATGATTCCAACCTGATGTAATGGCCTTATGCATTTCAACGCTTACGGCGGCAACGGGGCGGCCCTCGCGGCGGCGCTGGTCAACGCGACCGACTTCAGCCCGGCGGCGGTCGAGGCGATGCTCACCGAGCACCGCCTGCTGCGCGCCGCCGTCACCCCGGACGAGGCCGGGGAACTGCGGGCGTGGGCCCGCCGGCTCGACCCGGTGTTCGGCGAGCTCGACCAGGACACCCAGATCAGGCTGGTCAACGGGCTGCTCGACGTGACCGCGTCCAAGCCGTACGTGAGCGCCCACGACGGCCGCGAGCCCCACCTGCACTTCTTCTCGGTGGACGCCGACATCGTGGCCAGGGCGAAGGACACCACCGCCGGTGGGCTGGCCATGGCCATGTCGTTCGCCGGCGGCCGGCGGCTGGGGCGCTGCGGCAGGGACGGCTGCGGTGTCGTCTACGTCGACACCTCGCGCAACGGGCGCCGCCGGTTCTGCACGCCGGCCTGCGCCAACAGGGTGAACGTCGCGGCGCACCGGGCGCGCAGCCTTGCCAGGTGATCTGCACGTCGCATACACTTCCGTCGTTCTGTCGCCGATCCGTGAGGGCAGCCGACGTGAGGATCTGAGGTCGCGGGCACCGCGCCGTTCCGCCCTGTCCTGGGCGCCGCGCGCACACCTGACCTCAGGCGACATCCTCGCCTCGATCGCGGACTCCGTACGAGTTCCCCTGGGTTGCGCGTCTATGCGGTGATTTCCCGCCACGTCATGACATTTCGACGTTTGTGATGGGGAGCCGCCTTTATGTCTTTCTCGCTGGTCATCGATCATGTCTCCTTCGCCTGGCCCGACGGCAGCAAGGTGCTCGACCGGCTCGACGCCGCGTTCCCGGCGGGGCGTACGGGGCTTATCGGGCTCAACGGATCAGGCAAGTCCACGCTGATCAAAATCATCGCCGGTGAGCTGGCCCCGCAGTCCGGGTCCGTCTCCCTCACGGGCGAGGTGGGATACCTGCCGCAGAACCTGCCGCTCGTGGCCGGCCGTACCGTGTCCGACCTGCTGGAGATCAGCGCGACCCGGGCGGCGCTGCACGCCATCGAGAGCGGCGACGTGGCCGAGGAGCACTTCGCCGCGGTCGGCGACGACTGGGACGTCGAGGAACGTGCGCGGGCCGAGCTCGACCGGCTCGGCCTCGGCCACATCGGCCTGGACCGCACCGTCGGCACGCTGTCCGGCGGCGAGACCGTCATGGTCGCGCTCGCCGCCCAGCTGCTGAAACGGCCCGACGTGCTGCTGCTCGACGAGCCCACCAACAACCTCGACCTCGAGGCGAGGCGGCGGCTCTACGCCGCCGTGTCGGCTTGGCAGGGCGTGCTGCTGCTCGTCAGCCACGACCGGGCGCTGCTGGAGCTCGTCGACCAGGTCGCCGAGCTGCGCGACGGCGCCGTACGCATGTACGGCGGCAACGTGAGCGCCTACGAGGAGCAGGTCGCCGCCGAGCAGGAGGCGGCCGAACGTACGGTGCGCACCGCCGAAGGCGAGGTGAGACGGCAGCAGCGCGAGCTCGTCGAGGCCCGCACCAGGATCGACAGGGGGCTGCGCGCGGGCAGGAAGGCGTTCGAGAACAAGAAGGTGCCGAAGATCGTCGCGAACGGGCTCAAGCGCAAGGCCCAGGTCAGCGCGGGCAAGCAGCGCACCCTGCACCTGGAGAAGCTGGAGGAGGCCCGCGAGCGGCTGAGCGAGGCCGAGCAGTCGGTGCGCGACGACGCGGAGATCCGCATCGAGTTGCCGGGCACGGAGGTGCCGGCCGGCCGTACGGTGCTGACCCTGCCGCTCGGCCCGCCGCCCGGAGCCGCACCCCCCGCGCAGGAGGACGCGCAGGAGGGCGTGCTGGAGACCCTGGTCGTGCGCGGGCCGGAGCGCATCGCGCTGCTCGGGCGCAACGGCTCGGGCAAGACCACGCTGCTCAGGCGCATCCTGGCGCACGGCGCCCACGTGCCCGTGCGCTACCTGCCGCAGCGGCTCGACCTGCTCGACGACTCGCTGAGCGTGGTGGACAACGTGCGCGCCGCCGCCCCCTCCGCCTCGGTGAACGAGGTACGCGCCCGCCTGGCGCGCTTCCTTTTCAGGGGCGATCGGGCCAATCAGGCGGCAGGCACGCTCTCGGGCGGCGAACGCTTCCGCGCGACGCTGGCCGCGCTGCTGTCGGCCGAGCCGCCGCCGCAGCTGCTCCTGCTCGACGAGCCGACCAACAACCTCGACATGGCCAGCGCCGCCCAGCTCGCGCAGGCGCTGTCGGCCTACCGGGGGGCGCTCATCGTGGCCAGTCACGACGTGCCGTTCCTGGAGACGCTCGGGATCACCCGCTGGCTGCACCAGGACAGGGAGGCCGGACTGGCGGAAACGTGATTGACGTTCGGGGATCAACCGGGCGATAGTGTGGCAGGTGGCAGCACCGCGGTTGATCCCCTGCGTTCTCGCCCTGACAACGCTCACACTCGGCGCGTGCTCGGCCGGCCCGGCCTCGCCCACAGGGGGCGAGAGCAAGGTCACCGGTGTGGCCGGCGGCCAGGACGGCGCTCCCTCGGTCAGCGGCGGCACACCCGCCGCCCCCAGCGCGACCGCACTGACGCCCGAGGCGTACAAGGACGAGCTCGGCGGCGAGCGTAAGACGATGCGCGCCGCGCTCGACGCCCTGGCGGGCGCGCGCGGGCTCAAGTCGCTCGACCAGAAGCTCGGCCGCGCCCGGTCCGCCCTGAGCGACGGCGCCGACCAGCTGGCCGGCCTCACCCCGCCCGAGTCCGTACGCGCCCAGCACGACGCCTATGTCGCCGGTTTACGCGCCGTCGCCGCCGCGCTGGCCTCCACCGGCGACAAGGTCGGCGGCCGGGACCTGTGCACCTCCTCGGCCGTGTTCACCGACCTCGACGACACGCTGGACCGGCTCGACGAAGCCGGGGAGGCCCTGGAGAGCGCCGGGGACTACAAGGCCGACGTCGTCGGCGTGACGGTCAAGAAGAAGCAGAGCAGGCGGCTGCGCAACGGCTCGTACGTGCGCAGGAGCACGCTCAACGGCCGCAGCTCGCTGGAGATCGACAACGGCGGAGACCGCGACGCGGTGGTCACCGCCGTGCGGGGCGGCAGCAAGGCGTTCAGCGTCTACGTGCGCAAGAACGCGCGGTTCAAGGTGCGGGGCGTGCGCGACGGCACGTACCGGATCTACTTCACGCACGGCGTGGACTGGGACGGCAAACGCAAGGCGTTCACCCGCGACTGCAGCTTCGAGAGGTTCCAGAAGTCGGTGAAGTTCAGGACGACCTACACCGCGACGCAGGTCCGCTGGCACGACTGGCGGGTCACCCTGCACGCCATCTCCGGAGGCAACGCCCGCACCTCCCCGGTGGACCCGGACGACTTCCCCGGCTGAACCCGCGCGGCCCCCGGGCGGCGACGGGCGGCGACGGGCGGCGACGGGCGGCGACAAGAGCCTCTCTAGAGGCCGCGCCGGAGCCCCGAGAGGCCGCGAAGGCCGCGCACCCCGCCGGTGCGCGGCCCTCGACCTGCCGGTGCGAGCGTCAGCTGGAGAACAGCATGCCCACCCAGCTGCGCTGGCGGTGGCCCTTGTGCCCGTAGTGGCCGCCGTGCGGCGCGCCCCACGCGGGGCCGGGACCGGGACCGTGACCGGGGGCGGGAGGCGGAGCGGAGTGGAACTGCGTCTCCATCCGGGTCAGCGTCTCGAGCTCGCCGTAGTCGAGGAAAATCCCACGGCAGTTGTCGCACTGCTCGATGTGGACGCCGTTGCGCTCATAGGTCCGCATGCTTCCGCGGCACTTAGGGCATTGCATCTAAGTCGCTCTCCTTGACTGTGAGGTCTCCAGGCTGAAACCTATCTCGCGCAACCCCGTCACGCCCGGACGATTCTGTTGCACGCCTCGACCAACGAATACTCCACCTCGTCCAGTTCCCGGTTCTCGCGTTCGGCGTTGACCACCGCGACCGCGGCGAGCTGGACGGTGAGCGCCCTGGCGGGGACGTCGAGGCGCTGCCACGGGTCGTCGCCCTGACCCAGCGCCGGCCCGCCGGAGGCCTGGTAGGCGCCCAGGAACCTGGCCCACACGTCCGGGTCGAGCAGCCCCGCGGCGTACCAGGCGGCCGGCCTGGCCAGATCCCACGCGGGATCGCCGACGCCGAGATCGTCGACGTCGATGAGCAGCCACCCGCCGCGGTGGACCAGCTGCCCCAGATGCCAGTCGCCGTGCGTGAGCAGCCCCGGCTGCGGGTCGGTCTCGGGCAGCTCCTTGAACGTGCGCCTGACGAGCTGCTCGACGGGCCCGTCACCGGACATGCGCTCCACCGCCCGGGCCGCCCTGGCGGGACCTCCGGCCCCGGGCAGCGCCGGCACCAGCGTGAGAGGGACGGCGTGCAGCCGGGCCAGCAGCCTGGCGCCCTCCTCCCACGGGGCGGAGTCGGGGTCGTCGTGCGCGACCGGCCGCCCCGCGGGCCAGACCGTGACCGCGCGCCCGGCCACCGTCAGCACCTCGGGCTCCAGCGGGGCCAGCATCACGCCGCTCAGCGCGGCCGAGGCGGCGGCCCGCACCCTCGGGCGCAACGCCTCGGCCTCGTCGCGCGCCGAATGAGCCTTCACCACGACCTCGCCCCGGCGTAACACCATCACATCGGTGCGGGTCGGGTGTAACTCGGGCGTGCCCGTGCCGCCGTACGCCGCGGCGACGCCCGCCAGCTCCGCCTTCAGAGTCACCAGTACAGACTAGAGGGCATGAGAGTCGGTTTCGCAGTACCCCAGTCAGGGGCCTGGGCCACCCCGGCCCACATGCGCCGCATCGCCACGCGTGCGGAGGAGCTCGGCTACCACGAGCTGTGGACGTTCCAGCGGCTGCTGTACCCCGTGGGGCATCCGATGGGGCCGACCTACCGCGCCGTGCACGATCCGCTGATCACGCTCGCGCACCTTTCCGGGGTGACGAGCGGGATCGACCTCGGCGTGGCCGTGGTCAACGCCTACGTGCCGCCGGTGCTGATGGCCAAGCAGCTCGCCACGCTGCAGACGGTCGCGGGCGGCCGGCTCACCGCCGGGATCGGGCTGGGCTGGCTGCCCGAGGAGTTCACCGCCACGGGCACCGGCATGAAGGGGCGCGGCCGCAGGGGTGAGGAGTTCGTCGAGGTGCTGCGCAAGGCATGGCGCGACGAGGTGGTAGAGCACGACGGCGCCTTCTACCGGGTGCCGCCCTCCCACATCGACCCCAAGCCGGCGCCGGTCCCGCCCCGCATCCTGCTGGGCGGCACCGCCGAGGTCGCGCTGCGCCGCGCCGCCCGGCTGGCCGACGGGTGGGTGAGCTCCAGCAGGGAGGATCTGTCCGCCATCGCGGGCAGGGTGGAGCTGATCAGGAGGGAGCTGGCGGCCTCGGGGCGCGACGCGAGCGGGTTCCGGTTCGTGTGCAGGGGCGTCACCCAGGTGCGGCCCGGCGACGAGGACCGTGCGCTGACGGGCACGTACGACAAGATCAGGGCCGACGTGGCCGCCCTGGCGGCCCGCGGGGTGACGGACGTCTTCCACGATCTCAACTTCGACCGCGAGATCGTCACCGCCGACCCCGAGGAGGCGATGCGGCGCGCGGAGGAGGCCCTGGAGGCGCTGGCGCCCTAGCCGCCGTACGGCACCGTGATGATCTCCAGGTTGTGGCCGTTGGGATCCTCCCAGTAGAGGCCGCGGCCGCCGTCGTTGGTGTTGATCTCGCCCGGCCGGCGGTGGTGGGGATCGGCCCAGTAGGTCAGGCCGCGCTCCTCGATGCGTCCTTTGATCAGGTCGAACTCCTCCTCGCCGACCAGGAACGCGTAGTGCTGCGGATGCACGGGCCCGCCGGCCTCGGCGACGTCGAGCGAGACGTCGTTGCCGAGCGAGACGACGCGGAACGGGCCGTAGACCGTCGGCGGCTCCAGCCCCAGGACATCGGCGAGGAACGCGGCCGTCGCGTCCCTGTCCTTCGCCGCCACGATGGTGTGGTTAAGGTGGACAGCCATATCCGCAGGCTACTCCAGCGCCACGGGGAGCGTGCCGACGCCGTTGACGAAGTTCGACGGCAGCCAGGTCACCGGGCCCGTCACCGCGATCGACGACACGCTCGCCCGCAGCTCGGCCAGCAGCGCGCGGAGCTCGGCGCGGGCGAGCTGGGCGCCCAGGCAGAAGTGCGGGCCGTGCCCGAACGTCAGGTGCCGGTTCGGCGTCCTGCCGGCGTCGAACCGGTCGGGGGCGTCGAAGACGGCCTCGTCACGGTTGGCCGACACCGTCCACAGCGCCACCGCGTCACCGGCCGCGACCCGCCGCCCGGCCAGCTCCACGTCCCGCGTGGCGACCCTCCCGACGTGGGCGGCCGGGGTGGTCCAGCGCAGGATCTCCTCGACGGCCGGGTCCACGAGCGCCGGGTCCTCGCGCAGCCGCGCCCACTCCTTGTCGTACGTGGCCAGCGCCAGCAGCCCGCCGGCCATCGCCAGCCGGGCCGTCTCGTCGCCGCCGATGATGAGGTTGTAGCAGTTGAGCAGCACCTCCTCCTCGGTCAGGTCGCTGCCGACGAGCAGGCTGATCACGTCGTCGCCCGGCGCCGTCCTGCGCCGGGCGGCCAGGCGCGTGTAGTAGAGCAGGATCTCGCTCTGGGCGACCATCGCCGCCGGCGGTGTCCTGCCGGTCCGGCCCGCCGCCGGGGTCTCGCCCAGCATGGCTTCGCCCGTCAGCTCCAGCACGCGCTGCCGGTCCGCCTCGGGGACGCCGAGCAGTTCGCAGATGGCCCGCAGCGGCACCTGCGCGGCCACCTCCGCCACGAAGTCGCCGCCGCCGCGGCGTACGAACGCGCCGAGCAGGTCGCGGGTGGCCTCCTCGATCGAGCGCGTGACCGGGCCGAGCGTACGCGGGCCGAAGCCGGGCGTCAGCAGGCGGCGCAGCCGGGCGTGCCGGGGCCCGTCCGTGACGACCAGCATCTTCCCCGCGCCGGGGTCGTGCCCCCGCAGCAGGGTGCGGAGCATGTTGCCCCGCAGCGAGCTGAACGTCTCCGGGTCGCGTACGACGCGCAGCACGTCGGCGTGGCGGGTCACGCTCCAGAACCGCTCGTGCCTGCGCACCGGGTCGTGGGCGCGCAGCCAGCGCCACACCGGGGTGAGGTCGTGCGTGGCGTGCAGCTCGGGATCGAGCAGGTCGAGCGCGTCGATGCCGGCCGGGTCGGGGCTGGGTCTCATGCGTCGAACTCGTCCAGGAGGTCGCCGAGCGGGTCGTCGTCCGGTTTGGCGAGCACGCGCGAGATGAGCTCCTCCAGGGGCAGCTCCTCGAGGAACAGTTCGATGGGAGCCTCCAGGCCGAAGCGGTCGCGCAGCTCGCCGACCAGGAAGACGGCGGTCAGGGAGTCGCCGCCGACGGCGAAGTACGTCCTGCTCAGGTCCTGCGTGCCGGTCAGGTCCAGGGTGGTGAGGAACAGGCCGGTCACCGCGGTCCTCGTGTCCTGCGGTTGTTCCGGTGGTCGGGGTGGCGGCGGGGCTCCGACGGTGAGCGCGCCGTGGTGCTCGCCCGCGAACGGGTACGTGGGCAGGTGGGCCCGCCGCCCGCCCGTCCGCGGCCAGACGACGTCCTCACCCCGCAGCCACGCCTCACCCAGCACGGAACGGAGTCCTCCCGCTGCTGATCCGCCCGTCACCGCCGCTTCCCCGGCCGCTGCTCCTCCGGCCGCCGCTTCTCCGCGTGCGGCGAGCGCGTCGAGGGCGGCGGCGGCCTCGGCGCGGGTCGTGGCGGTCACGTAGGCGCGGGCGTCCAGGGCGGCGCGGCCCGTGGCCAGGGTGCAGGCGACGTCGGCCGGCGACGGCGCGCCGGGCGCGCGCAGCGCCTGAGCCAGCCGTCCCGCCGCCGTGGCGAGCTGGGCGGGCGTCCGCGCCGACAGCGGCAGCACCAGCGGCGGCCCGTCCCCGCGATCCTGGCCGGGTCCGTCCGTCCCGTGGCCCACGGCGGGATCGTCCGAGCGCCGCAGGGTGGCCGCGCGCGTCCCCGTGCTCGAGGGGCGAGCGGGTGGTTCCTCCAGGACGACGTGGACGTTCGTGCCGCCGATGCCGAGGGACGAGACCCCGGCCAGGCGCGGGCCGCTCGGGGGTGGCGCCCACTCCGTGGTGGCGGTGAGCAGGTGGAACGGGGTGGAGTCGAGGTCGAGGTCGGGGTGGGGGCGGCTGACGTTCACCGTGGGGACCATCGTCCGGTGACGCAGCATCAGCGCGGCCTTGATCAGCCCCGTGACGCCCGCCGCCGCGTTCAGATGGCCGACGTTGGACTTCACGGAGCCGATCGCGCACCGCGGCGCGTCGGCGAAGGCCGCGGCGGCGGCCGCCACCTCGATGCGGTCGCCGAGGTCCGTGCCGGTGCCGTGCGCCTCCAGGAACCGCGCGTCCGAGGGTTCCAGCCCGGCCGCCGCCCACGCCTCGACGATGGCGGCGATCTGCCCGTCCACGCCGGGCGCGGTGAACCCCACCCGTCCCGCGCCGTCGTTGCTGAGCGCCGTGCCGCGGACGACCGCGTGGATCGGGTCGCCGTCGGCCAGGGCGTCCTCCAGTCGTTTGAGCACCACCAGCCCGACGCCGTTGCCGCCGACGGTGCCCGCCGCCTTCTCGTCGAAGGGCCGGCACCGCCCGTCGGGGGAGAAGATGCCGCCGGGCTCGTACAGGTATCCCCGCTTGTACGGCGTGTCGATCGACACGCCGCCGGCCAGCGCAAGGTCGCACTCGCTGAGCAGCAGCGCCTGGACCGCCAGGTGCACGGTGGCCAGCGACGTCGAACAGGCCGTCTGGACGGTCATGCTGGGCCCGGTCAGGTTCAGCCGGTACGACACCCACCCGGCCATGAACTCCCTGTCGGTGAACATCCGCACCTGCATGGGCCCGAGCCTGGCCCGCAGCCCGGGATCGAGCTGCGCGGCCAGCGCGTGCTCGCTGGGCTCGCCGCCCACGTACACGCCGGTCCTGTCGGGGGCCGCGCGCGGGTCGTACCCGGCGTCCTCCAGCGCCGACCACGCGGTCTCCAGCAACTGCCGCACCTGCGGATCCAGCGCCCGCGCCTCCGCCGCCCCGAACCCGAACAGCTCGTGCTCGAAGCGGCCGGCGTCCGCCAGGTAGCCCTTGGACGGCACGTAGCCGGGATGGCGAAGCTCGTCGGCGGGTACGCCGTCGGCCAGCAGTTCCTCCTCGTCGAAGTCGGTGATCGAGCAGACGCCGTCGCGCAGGTTGGTCCAGAACCCGGCCACGTCGCGGGCTCCGGGGAAGCGGCCACTCATCCCCACGATGGCCACGGCCGGTGCGTCGGTCATGCGTTACCGCCTTTCTGTGCGTTCCTGCGCGCGGCGAGCCGTTCGCGCCTGTTCCGGCCGCGCCGTCTGGCCTCGCCGGCGTCCGCCGGGTGGCGGGTGCCCTCGGGGTGGTCGAGCCGGTCGGCGAGGGCGGCGACCGTCGGATGCCGGAAGAGGTCGACCAGCCCGAGCCCGCCGTCCTTGCCGCGCTCGCGCAGCGCCGCCAGGACGGCCAGCAGCCTGATCGAGTTGCCGCCCAGGTCGAAGAAGTTGTCCTGCGCGCCGACCTGCGCCCCCGCCGGAGGGAGACCGAGCACTTCGGCCCACACCTCCGCCAGCAGCCGCTCGGTGCCCGTGGCCGGGGCGACGTACGGGCGGCCCAGGTCGGGGCGGGTCGGCGGCGGCTCGGGCAGCAGCGACCTGTCCACCTTGCCCGACCTGTTGACGGGCAGCTCCGGCAGGAACACCACCGAGTCGGGCACCATGTAGCCGGGCAGCCGGTCGCCGAGCCAGGCCCGCAGTTCCGCGGCGGCGGGCGGCTCGCCGCCGGCCACCACGTACACCGCCAGCCGGTCACCGCGCACGGACGCCGCCGCCACCGACACGCCGGGGTGGGCCGCGAGCACGGTCTCGATCTCGCCCAGCTCCACGCGGAAGCCGCGCAGCTTGACCTGCGTGTCGACGCGGCCCAGGTAGGACAGCACCCCCTCGGCGTCGTACCTGCCGAGGTCGCCCGTACGGTACATGCGCCCGCCCGGCGGCCCGTACGGGTCGGCCACGAAACGCTCGGCGGTCAGCGCCGGCCGGTTGGCGTAGCCCCTGGCCAGGCCCGACCCCGCCAGGTAGATCTCCCCGGTCACGCCCACGGGCACGGGACGCAGCCGCTCGTCCAGCACGTACGCCCGCCCGTTGGCGACCGGCCGCCCGATCACCACGGGCCGCCCCGGCGACAGGTCGGCCGTCGTCGCGTAGACGGTGGTCTCGCTCGGCCCGTACGCGTCCACGATCCGCCGCCGCGGCGTCGCCCAGCGCTCGACCAGCTCGGCCGGGCACGCCTCGCCGCCGACGGCCAGCGTGCGCAGGTCCGGCAGGAGCGTCTCGCGGGCATCCGGCGGGCAGGGCAGTGACATGGCGGCCGACGGCGGCAGGAAGGCGTAGGTGATGCGGGAGTCGCGCAGGCGGGCGTACAGGTCCTCGCCGAGCCGTTCGCACTCGGCGGCGATGTGCAGCTCCGCGCCCGCGACGAGGGAGAAGACCACGTCGGACACGGCCACGTCGAATCCGAACGACACGTACTGCAGCACCCGGTCGTCGCCGGTCACGGGGAACTGGTGGCGTACGGCGGTGGCCAGGTTCAGCAGGGCCCGGTGCTCCACGGCGACGCCTTTGGGGGTGCCGGTGGAGCCGGAGGTGTAGAGGATGTAGGCCGTGTCGGCGGGCCGGGGCCGCGCCGTGAGCTCGGGCCCGACCGGCGGGAGGGGTTCCTCGCCGCCCGGGGTGGCGACGGGCACGCCGAGGTCCACGGGCCCGTCCGCGATGAGCAGCCGCACCCCCGCGTCGGCGATCATGAACTTGAGGCGGGCGGGCGGATGCCCGGGGTCGAGGGGCACGTACGCGCCGCCCGCGCGCAGCACGGCGAGCGCCGCCACCACCATGTCCGCGCCTCGGGGCAGGCAGAGCCCCACGGGGATCTCCGGCCCGACGCCCGCCGCCTGCAGCCGGTCCGCCAGCCGGTCGGCGCGCCGCAGCACCTCACGGTACGTGAGCGTGGTGGAGCCGCAGACGAGCGCGGTGGCGCCGGGACGCTCGGCGGCGCGCTCGGCCACCAGGTCGGGCACCAGGCGGGTGGCGGTGGCGGCGGCCGTACGGTTCCAGCCGTCGACGATGAGGCGCTGGTCGGCGGGGTGAAGGAGGCCGGCGGTGCTCACGGGCCCGCCGGGCTCGGCGAGCAGGCCGTCGAGCAGCGTCCCGAAGGCGCGTGCCCAGTGGCGCACGGTCTCCCGGTCGAACAGGTCCGCCCGGTGCACGAGGTGGGCGGCCAGCTCGTCTCCCTGGCGTTCGACGTTCATGAGCAGGTCGAACTTGGCGTCGTCCAGCAGCAGTTCGACGCGCTCCGCCGTGGCACCGGGCAGGTCGAGAGCGAGCACGGTGTCGTCGTCGTAGGCCAGCATCACCTGCACGAGCGGGTCGTGGCTCAGCTGCCTGCCGGGGGCCAGGGCCTGCACCACGGCCTCGAACGGGGCCTCGTGGTGCGGCCGGGCCGCGAGGAGGCGGTCGCGCACCTGGGCGAGCAGGTCCGCGAACGCCGGGTCGTCCGACAGGTCGGCGCGGACGGCGATCGTGTTGACCAGCAGACCGATCATGGGCTGCACGTCCGGGTGGTCGCGGCCGGCCACCGGGACGGCGATGACGAGGTCCCGCTGGCCGCTGATCCTCGCGAGGAACGCGGCGAACGCCGCGAACATCACCATGTACGGCGTCACGTTCCGTTCGGCGGCGACCTCGGCCAGGCGCTCGCGCGTGCCGGGAGGCAGCGGGACGCGCACGACGCCGCCGGCCGGCGACTGCACGGCGGGGCGTGGCCGGTCGGTGGGCAGGGCGAGCGTCGTGGGGGCGTCCTTGAGGGTGTCCGCCCAGAACGCGACGGACCCGTCCATGGTGTGCAGCCGCTCCCGCTGCCAGACGGCGTAGTCGGGGTACTGCGGCACAGGCCCCGCCTCCACCTCCGGGGACCCGCCCGTCGAGGTGAGCCGCCGGTATGCGCCGGACACCTGCTCCAGCAGCAGCCGCAGCGACCAGCCGTCGCACACCAGGTGGTGGACGGTCAGCAGCACGAGGTGGTGCTCGTCGGCGAGGACGTGGACCACGCAGCGCAGCAGCGGCCCGGCCTCCACGTCGAACGGCCGCGCCGCCTCGGCCTTCAGCCGCGCGTGCGCCCGCGCCCCGGGCACGTCCCGCTCGACGCGCAGCACGACCCGCGCCTGCTCCGCGACGACCTGCACATAGCCGCCGTCGTGCGGCTGGAACACCGTGCGCAGCGACTCGTGCGCGGCGACCACCGCCTCCAGGGCCGCGCGGAACGCCTCGATGTCGAAGGGCCCGCGCACGTCGAAGGCCGCGGGCACGTTGTACTGGGCGGTGCCCGGGTTGAGCTGGTCGAGCACCAGCATTCTGGCCTGCGCCGGTGACACGGGGAACTCGTACTGCTCCATCACGACTCCCGGAGGATCGGCTCGACGACTTGGGCGATCTCGGCGGCGGGTCCGGGCCTGAGCAGGTCGCTGTGCCCGCACCCGAGGTCGTGCACCCGCACGTGGCGGGCGCAGCGGCTCCAGCGCTCCGCCTTGACAGGCGAGTCGAGGCCGCCGGGTTGGGCGGTGGCCGAGAACAGCAGCACCGTCCCGTCGTACGGCGGCGGCCGGTAGGTGACGGCCAGTCGCAGATGCCCGGCCACCGTGCCGGCCACGGCCGACAGGTGCCCGTCCGTCAGGCCCGACAGCGGGCCCTCGCTGCCGCGCACGGCGGCGAACACCCGCTCCGGCTCCAGCCGGCCGGGCTGCGCGTAGGGGTGCAGCGTGCGGGTGCGCAGCAGGATGGTCAGCGCCTCCTGCTCGACGGCGTCGGGGTCGGGGTCTTCGCCCGGCGGCCAGGGGACCGCGTCCAGCGAGGCGACCAGCCCCACCCGCCGGCCGCCCTCCCTGAGGCGGGCGGCCATCTCGTACGCGAGCAGCCCGCCGAAGGAGTGGCCCAGCAGCAGGTACGGCCCCTCGGGCCGGACCTCCAGCAGCCGCGCCAGGTAGTCGTCGGCCAGCTCCCGCATGGTGCCGGGCAGCCGCCAGTCCGGTGCACCGAGCACCGGCGACTGCAGCGCGTGCACCGGCCGGTCGTTTGGGAGGTGAGGGAGCAGCGCGGTGTACGACCAGCCGATGCCGCGGCCGGGGTGCACGCAGAACAGCGGCGTCCCCTCGCCGCCGTCCCGCAGCGTCAGCAGCGGCGACAGGTCCAGCTCGGCCGGCGCCCGATCGAGCCGGACGGCCAGCTCGGCGGGCGTGGGAGCCTCGAACAGGGCGGCGATGGAGGTGCGGACGCCGAGCGCCGACTCGATCGCGGCGGTGAGCCGCATGGCCAGCAGCGAGTCCCCGCCCGAGGCGAAGAAGTCGGTGCCCGCGTGCGCCTCCGGCAGGCCGAGCACCTCGGCGAACAGGCCGCACAGCTCTTTCTCCCGCGCGGGACCCTGCTGGGACCGGCCGTGCGGGAAGGTGTCCACGCGGGTCCCCGGCGGCGTGAGGGCGGGCAGGGCGGCGCGGTCGACCTTGCCGTGGGGGGTGAGCGGCAGGCTCTCGAGCGGCACGTACTGCGAGGGCAGCAGATACCTGGGCAGCCGGGCGGCGGCGTACGCGCGGACCCGCTCCAGCGTCCCGTGGGGCACCACGTACGCGATCAGCCGCCGGCCGCCCCCGGGCGCGTCGGCGGCGGTCACGACCGCGCGGGACACGCCGGGCGAGCTCTCCAGGACGGACTCCACCTCGCCCGGCTCGATGCGGTGGCCGCGAATCTTCAGCTGGCCGTCCGCCCGGCCGGCGAACTCCAGCTCCCCGTCGAACGTCCACCGCGCCAGGTCACCGGTCCGGTACATCCGCTCGCCCGGCGCGAACGGGTCCGCCACGAACCGCTCCGCCGTGAGTCCCGGCCGGCCGAGGTAGCCGCGGGCCAGGCCCGTTCCCGCGATGTACAGCTCGCCGACGACGCCGGCCGGGGCCGGGCGCAGGCGGGCGTCCAGGACGTACACGCGGGTGTTGTCCAGGGGCCGGCCGATCGGCACCGGTCCTGTCCCGGGCTCCGGGCCCACGGGATGGGCGGTGGCGAACGTCGTCGTCTCCGTGGGCCCGTACCCGTTGACGACCCGTACGCCGTGCCGGGCCGCCCGGCGGACCGCGTCGGGCGGCAGCACGTCGCCCCCCGCCCACACCTCGCCCGCCGCGGCCAGCGCGCCGGGCGCCAGGTCGGCCACGGTGCGGAACAGCTCGGCCGTCAGCCACACCGCGTCCAGCCGGCCGTGCAGGACCGTCTCCGGCCGCAGCGGGCCCGGCGGGGCGATGACGACGGTGCCGCCGTTCAGCAGCGGCGCCCACACCTCGTACGTGGCCGCGTCGAACGTGTGCGGGCTGTGCAGCAGGACCCGCCGGTGCCCGGCGAAGCGTCGGTCGGCGGCCAGCTCCGCGATGTTCGCGTGGGTGACGACGACGCCCTTGGGGGCGCCGGTGGAGCCGGAGGTGTACATGACGTAGGCGGCCGATCCGGGATGCGCGGGCCTCGGCGTGAATCCGCCGCCCGTGGCCGGCGGGCTCGTCAGGACGATCCGGGCGCCGCTGTCGGCGATGAGCCGGTCGAGGCGGGCCCGCGGTTGCCCGGGATCGAGCGGGACGTAGCAGCCGCCCGCCTTGAGCACCGCCAGCTGGGCGACCACCAGGTCGGGCGAGCGCTCCATGAGCAGCGCGACCGGCGTCTCCGGCGCCACGTCGAGCCCGGCCGCGACCTGGCCGGAGCGGGCGTCCAGCTCCGCGTAGGTGAGGGTGTGCCCGCCGTGCTCGACGGCCACGGCGTCCGGGGTGCGGGCCGCCTGCGCCGCGAACCGCTCGTGCACCGATCCGCCCGCCCGCTCGCGCGCGGCGCCGTTCCAGCTCACCAGCAGCCGCCGTCTCTCCGGCTCGGGAAGCACGTCGCCGTGCTCCGTACCCTCGGCGAGCAGCTCGAACGCCCTGGTCAGGCGGGCCGCGACGGCCTCCGTCTCGGCGCGGCCGACCAGGTCGGCGCGGTGGCCGAGCCGCAGCCACCACCGCTCGCCGGCGACGACCGTGACCGTGAGCGGGTAGTGGGTGGCGTCGCGCACCTCGGTCAGGCGCACGCCGGAGGAGTCCAGGCCGTCGCGCGGGTAGTTCTCGAAGGCCAGCAGCGTGTCGAACAACTCGCCGCCGCCGCGTCGCACGTCGGCGAGGCGTACGTGGTGGAAGGCCGAGAGCCTGGCCTGCTCGTCCTGCAGGCGTTCCAGCAGGCCGGGCTCGCCCGTCCTGACGCGGACCGGCAGCGTGTTGATGAACAGCCCCACCATCGACTCGACGCCCGCCAGCTCCGGCGGGCGGCCCGAGACCACCGTGCCGAACACCACCTCGGAGCGCCCGGTCAGCCGCGCCAGCACCAGTCCCCAGGCCGCCTGCGCCAGCGTGTTGACGGTCACGCCCGACCGGCGCGCCCGCCGGCGCAGCGCCTGGCTCAGCTCCGCCGTCAGCTCCGTCTCCACCGCGCCCTGCCGCATGCTCGCCGCGCCGGCGTTCGCGGACCTGCCGGGCCGCAGCAGGGTCGGCCCCGGCAGGTCCGCGGGCGCGGCCCGCCACTCGCGCGCCGCCCGCTCGCCGTCCTGGGCGCGCAGCCAGGCCAGATGGTCCCGGTAGGGCGGCGCGGGCGGCAGCGGGCCCCCACCCGCGTAGAGAGCGGCCAGCTCGCGCGCCAGGATCGGCATCGACCAGCCGTCCACGAGCAGGTGGTGCAGGGTCAGCACCAGCTCCCGCCGCCGCACCAGCGTGGCGCGGACCAGCGGCGGCCGGGTCACGTCGAACGGGCGCAGCCGGTCGGCCTCCAGGATGCGCTCCAGCTCGGCGTCCGACGGCGGGTCCACCTCCGTCCACGGCAGGCGCACCCGCCGCGGTACGAGCTGCACCGGGCGGTCCAGGCCCTTGTGCCGGAAGCAGACGCGCAGGTTCTGGTGCCGGTCGAGCAGGGCCTCGACGGCCGCCCGCAGCCGGGCCGGGTCCACGGGCCCGTCGACGGCGAACCTGGCCTGGATGACGTACACGTCGTCGCCGCCGTACAGGGCGTGGAAGAGCAGGCCCTCCTGCGCGGGGGAGAGCGGCAGCACGTCGGCCAGCGCGCGGCTCACCAGTCGCCGTCCAGGTCGGCCTCGAGCGCCTCGATCTGGCTCTGTGTCAGCTCGACCAGCGGGAAGTCCGAGCTGGTCGCGCCGCCCTCGCCCACCTTGCCGGCCAGCTCGGCGAGCGCGCCTGACCAGTGCCCGGCCAGCTCCCCGGCGCGTTCCTCGCTGATCGCCTCGGCGGCGTAGGACCAGCTCGCCACCAGCCGGACGCCGTCCCCGCCCTGCTGGGCGACGGCGTCCAGCTCCACCGCGTACGCCATCGGCGCGTCCGGCATGCCCGCCAGCTCGCCGTCGAACCTGCCCAGGTAGTTGAAGCGCAGGTCGGCCGCGGGCAGCGCGGCGAGCCTCGGCGCGGTGTCCCGGTTGAGGTGGCGCAGCAGCCCGTGGCCGAGCCCGCCCGACGGGACGGCGCGCAGGCGTTCCTTGACGCGCTTGAGCGCGGCGGCGGGCTCTCCCGAGGCGTCCAGCCGCACGGGGTGCTGGACGGTGAACCAGCCGACGGTGGCCGAGACATCGACCTCACCGGTGGGGTCGCGGGGCAAGTCGCTGGTGAAGGCGTCCCTGCCGTGCCGTTCGACGTCGACGAGCACGTCCGTGCCGCCGCGCCAGCGTGCGACGGCGAGGGCGAGCGCGGTCAGCAGGACCTCGTCGGGCCCGCAGCCGAACGCGGCGGGCACGTGGGTGAGCACCTGCTGGGTGAGGTCGGCGGGCAGGCGGGTGGTCAGGGTCGTGCGCGGGCCGCCGCGTCCCTTCCACCCCGGGGCCAGCAGCGTGGCGCCGGCCGCCGCCGTCGCCTCCCAGAAGGGCAGCTCCGCCACCCGCTCCGGACGCCGTGCCTCGGCGGCCAGCAGGCGGGCCCAGCGGGCGAACGAGGTGCCCTGCGCCGGCCCGCCGGAGCCGGGGGAGCGCAGTAGTGCCTCCAGCTCGGGGCCGAGCAGGCGCCACGAGACGCCGTCCACGGCGAAGTGGTGCGCGGTGACGACCAGCCGGTCCGGCGCGGGCCAGGCCGCGGCCAACATCCGGCCGCTCCCGGGGTCGACCGGCGGGACCGCGCCCGGACCGGAGTCCGCGTCGGGCCGGGAGACCGCATCCGTACCGGAGGCAGGGTCCGGATCGGACCGGCTTCGGTCTGCTCGGCTTCCGTCCGCTCGGCTGAACGGGACCTCCGGTGCCTCCTCCGGGGACAGGACCTCCAGCTCCCAGCCGCCGTCCGCGTGGCGCAGCAGGCGCGTGCGGAGCGCCGCGTGCCTGACCGTCAGCGTGCGCAGCGCCGCCCGGATGCGCTCCTCGTCCACCCCGGCGGGTACGGGCACGGTCAGCGACTGAGTGAACGTGCCGAGCGAGCCCCCGTGCTCGCGCCACCAGTGCATGATCGGCGTGAGCGGGAACCGGCCCTCGGGGCGGTCGGTCACGGTGCTTCCCGCGCTGACCCGGGCGACGGCCGCCAGCGCGGCCGGGGTCCGCGCGACGAACACCTCGCGCGGCGTGAGACCGAGGCCCTCCGCCCTGGCCCGGCTGACGAGCTGGATCGCCGTGATGCTGTCGCCGCCGAGCCGGAAGAAGTCGTCCTCCGCCCCCGCCTCGGGCACACCCAGCAGCTCGGCGAACAGCGCGCAGAGCGTGGCCTCGCGGTCCGTGGCCGGTCCGCGCGACGCCCGGGAGGACCCCGGCGCGGGCGGGTCGGGCAGCGCGGCCCGGTCCAGCTTGCCCTGCGGCGTGACCGGCAGCGCGTCCAGCACCACCAGGTCGGCCGGCACCATGGGCGCGGGCAGCGACGCCACGGCGCGGGCCAGGACGTCCGCGGTGTCGCACGAGCCGCCTTCGCGGGGTACGAGGTAGCCGACGAGCCGGCCTCCGCGGGGCGTGACCGCCGCCCTGGCGACGGACTCGTGCCCGGCCAGCACCGCCTCGATCTCCGCCGGCTCGATCCGGTGGCCGCGTACCTTCACCTGGTCGTCCGCCCGGCCCAGGAACTGCAGCTGGCCGTCGGCCCGCACGTGCGCCAGGTCCCCGGTGCGGTACATGCGCTCGCCGGGCGGGCCGTACGGGTCCGCGACGAACCGCTCGGCGGTCAGCCCGGGCCGGCCGAGGTAGCCCCTGGCCACGCCAGGGCCGGCGACGTACAACTCGCCGGGCACCCCCACGGGCAGCGGCCGCAGGCGGGCGTCCAGGACGTACAGGCGGTAGCCGGCGAGGGGACGGCCGATCGGCGGGAGCCCCCCGCCGGGGGTGAGCGGGTCGCTGACGCTGGCGGCGACCGTGGTCTCCGTCGGCCCGTACGCGTTCCAGAACCGTACGCCCGCCCACGCCGACACCAGCCCGGCCGGGCACACGTCGGCACCGGACGCCAGCCCGCGCAGGTCGGGATAGTCACCGGGCGGCACGGTCGCCAGCACCGCCGGCGGGATCAGCCCGAACGTGACCCTCCGCCGCAGCAGCACCTCGGCCAGGTCGTCGCCGGCCAGCGGCCCCGGAGGCGGGACGACGAGCGTGCCGCCCGAGCCGAACGCCATGCACAGCTCGGCCACCGAGATGTCGAAGGACGGCGCTCCCAGCTGCAACACACGGCTGCCGGCGTCGAGCCCGAACGCCGTCACGAGGGTGTGGGTCAGGCTCGCGATGCCCGCGTGGCCGACCACCACACCCTTGGGACGGCCCGTGGAGCCGGAGGTGTACATCACCCAGGCGGCGTCGTACGGCCGGACCGCGGGCAGCGTCCCACCGGGCGTGGTCGTCCCACCGGGCGTGGACGTCCCGCTCGGTGCGGACGCTCTGGGCGGCAGGCGCTCGATCGTCAGGTTCGGCAGTACGCCGGGCTCGGCGACCAGCAGCCTCGCGTCCGCGTCCGCGACCAGGTACGCGAGCCGTTCGAACGGATGGTCCAGGTCGAGCGGCAGGTACGCGGCGCCCGCCCGCTGCACCCCCAGGATCGCCACCACCAGGTCCACGCAACGCCCGAGTGCCAGCGCCACCACCCACCCGGTTCCTGCTCCGCGCTCGCGCAGCGCGCCCGCCAGGCCGTCGGCCCGCTCCATCAGTTCCCGGTAGGTGAGCCGTTCGGAGTCCGACTCCACGGCGACCGCGTCCGGCGTGCGCGCCGCCTGCCCGGCCACCAGCTCGGGCAAGCTCGTGAAGGGCAGCTCCACACCCCCACCGGCCAGGAAACCACCCACACTGCCGATCACGCCGCCGGTCGTGGTGCCGCCCGCCCTGCCGCCCGCCCTGCCGGACGTGGGGCCGGACGTGGGGCCGGACGTGGGGCCGGACGCGGGGCCGGACGCGGTGCCGCCTGCGCGGCCGGTTCTCCCGCCCGTGGTGTCGGCTGGGGTGTCGCCGGGGTGTGTGGGCCACGGCAGTCGGCCGGGGGCTACCAGGTCCGCTGCGGCCACCGGTGCGTCCGGCTCGGCCACCAGCGAGGCGAGCAGCGTCGTGAACGCCTCCGCCCAGGCCCTGACGACCTCGGGCGCGTACAGGTCGGTGCGGATCTCCAGGCTCGCCTCGAACCCGTCGTCGGCGTCGCGCACGATCCCGATGAGGTCGTGCTCCCCGCCGGTGTGCACCCGTTCGGGGTCGGCGATCTCGCGCAGCCTGGCCACGCTCTCCTGGCGCGGCAGGTGCATGAACACCCACTGGAACAGCGGCGAACGCCCGGCCACCCGCTCGGGGTCGACCGCCTGCACGATCCTGCCGACGGGCACGTCGGCGTGCGCGAGCACCTCGGGGAAGCCGACGGTGAACTCCGACAGCAGCCGCGCGAACGTGGTGTCCTCGCCGAAGCGCCAGCGGATCGGCACGGAGTTCATGACGTAGCCGATGACCCGGTCCAGGCCCTTGGCGGACCTGTTGGCGACGGGAGTGCCCGTGATCAGGTCGCGCTCGCCGGTCATCCGGTGCGCGAACACGGCGAACGCCGTCATCAGCACCCCGTACACGGTGGCCCCGCGCTCCCTGGCCAGCGCCCGTACGGCGGCCTCGGTGTCCCGGCCGATGCGGAAGGCGATCTGCTCGACGCCGAACTCGCCACCGCCCTCGCCACCGCCCTCGCCACCGGCCTCGCCCCCGGGGACGGCCGAGCCGACGGTGAGCGGCCGCGGCGGGTCCGCCAGGTAGCGCTTCCACCAGGCGAGCTGGGCGTCGAACACCCCCGCCGCCTCCAGCTCACGCTGCCGGCCGGCGAAGTCGGCGTACTGGATGGCGGGGCGGCTCAGGCGCGGCCCTGGCCGCGCCCGGGTGCGGTCGCGTACGGCGCGGTAGGCCTCGGTCAGCTCGCCGTGCAGCACGTCGAACGACCACCAGTCGGTCGCGATGTGGTGCAGCGCCAGCACCAGCGTGGAGCGCGTGTCGTCCACGGTGATGAACCGGCCCCTGATCAGCCGCCCGCCGTCGAGGTCGAACGTGCGGCGGCTGAACGTGTGCAGCGCCTCCCGCAGGCCGACACCCGTGCCGCGCAGGTCCAGCCGCTCCAGCTCGAACGGCTCCGCCGGAGGGAACTCCACCCGCAGGTCGCCGACCTCGCCCTTGATCCGCATGCGCAGCACGTCGTGGTGGTCCTGCATGATGGTCAGCGCCGCCTCCAGGTCGGCGGGGTCCACGGGCGTGTCGAAGTGGTACGAGCAGCACAGGTTGAGCGCCGCCGTGTCCGGATAGAGCGACTCGAACACCCACAGATCCTCCTGCGCCGGGCTGAGCCGCACCGGCACGGAGGGGTCGCGCGGGGGCACGACGTCGGGGATCGCCTCCAGCCTGCCCGCCGCGACGAGCCGCCGCAGCAGCTCCACCCGCCGCTCCCCGTCGAGGGCGGCGAACCGCTCCGCGCTACTGCCGCGTGACGCGGATCTCGTGGGTCCCCCTGCCGTTGTCACATGTCCTCCCGCAGCTCCGCGAGCCGTTCCAGCCCGGCCAGCACCTCGTCCACGCCGAGCCCGAAGTCGACGAAGCAGGCCACCTCGTCGCAGCCCAGGTCGGCCAGGTCCGCCAGGCTCTTGCGGCACGTCCCGGCCGAGCCGAGCAGGCTGCCCCAGGTCAGGTAGCGCTGGAAGGCGAACTCGGCGAGCGTGCCGAGCTGCTCGTCGCTCAGCGCGGCCGCGCGGCCGGCGCCGCCCCTGTTCGCCGCGGTCTGCGCCACGTACGACCTGAGATAGTCCTTCAGCGGCCCGCCCGCCCGCTCCCTGGCGTGCTCGTCCGTCTCGCCCACGTAGGTGTGCGCCATGAGCGTGACGGTGCCCCTGGGCGGGGAGCCGGGTTGCTCGGGGGCGCCGTCGTAGGCGTCGCGGTAGGCGTCGATCTTCCCGGCCAGCTCCTCACGGGTCTGGCCGATGGTGGCGCCGAGGATGTTCGTCCGCATCCGCCCGGCCGCCTCCCACGTCGCGGGGCTGCCGGAGGTCGTGGTCCACAGCGGCAGGTGATCGGAGTACGGGCGCGGCTGCGACGTGACCGTCACCGGCTCGCCGGCGCCGTCGGTGAACTCCACGGCCTCACCCGCCCACAGCCGCCGCAGCACGGCGAGGTCGCGGAAGGCTCGTTCCCTGCGGTCCCCGTACGCGCCGGGGGCGAGCACGAAGTCCTTCGAGTGCCAGCCGGTCGCGACCGAGACGCCGGCCCGGCCGCGCGACAGGTTGTCCACGACGGCCCAGTCCTCGGCGACGCGCAGCGGGTGGTGCAGCGGCAGCACGAGGCTGCCCGCCCGCACGTGGATGCGCTCCGTGGCCACGGCGAGGGCGGCGCTGAGCAGGGCCGGGTTGGGGAAGACCTGCCCGACCTGCTGGAAGTGCCGCTCGGGGGTCCAGACGGCGGTGAAGCCGAGCCGGTCGGCGGCCTTCGTGATCGCCAGAATGTCGTCATATTTGGTGGCATGGCCGACGGTGCTGGCGTCGTCCGCGCCGAAGAACATCACGCTGAGATCCATGATGGCGCTCCTCCTCAGGGGCGGGTGCGCGGGATTCTGGGCAGGCGGGGGATGCCCGGCCCTGGCGAGGCCGCTGCCACGGCGTCCGCTTCCTCGCCTGTCCGCGCCTGCCGCGCGGCTCCGGGGACGCCCGGCTCGGCGGCGGGTTCGGGGGCCGGTTCCGAGGCCAGCTCGGAGGCCAGTTCTGCCACGGTGGGGGCGTTGAAGAGGTGGCTCGCGGTGGCGGGCAGACCCTGCGCCGCGAGGCGGGCGGCCACCCGTACGGCCTGCAGCGAGTTGCCGCCGAGTGCGAAGAACCCGTCGTCGCGCCCGACCCGCGCGACGCCGAGCACGTCCGCCCAGACCGCCGCGATCCGCCGCTCCACCTCGGTACGCGGCGCCCGCCCACCGCCCGCCACGGGGCTGCGTCCGGCGGCCGACCCGGCGGCGGGTTCGGCGGTGGGCTCAGCGGTGGGCTCAGCGGTGGGCTCGGTGGC